>JAFGTO010000039.1 GCA_016934095.1 Candidatus Glassiibacteriota bacterium | reverse complement strand
GGGCCGAAACTGAGGCCAGGGTCCGCCGGCGGAAGCACGAAAGTCATCACCGCCCGGCCCCGGCTGTCCCTGGTGCGGCGGTTGAACAGCAGCTCCGGGGCCTCTCCCTTGGCCGCCCCCACCCTGATCCCGGCCAGGCGGCCGTGGGCCTCTTTAACCACCCTTGCCAGCTTGCCGGTGAGCTCCTCCAGGTAAGCCGGGTCGACCCTGGACCCGGGCTCGAACCTGTACTTTTTGACCATCGGCCCGAAATGCGTGTGGGTGGCGGCGATCAGGATATTTTCTCCGGGTATCCCGGTTTGCCGCCGGGCCGCCTCGCGGGCTGCCGAGACAATTCCGGCGGGGACCCCGATCAGGTCCGCAGAGACGAGTGCGATCCTGTTTTCCCCATCGGCCAGGACCAGGGCCTTGGCGTACAGGTTGTCGGCAACTCCCTCGCTCGGCTTGTCCCTGATCTCCCAGCCGGAGAGCCAGCAGCCCACCGGCGGAGTGATATCGACCCTGGCGGTCCCGCCCCTGAGCGATCCCCCGGACTGGCCGGGAACCCGGCGCGGCGCTGAAAGGGTAGCCAGGCCGGCGCCGGTCAGCCCCACGAACGACCGCCGGCTGATTTTCTGCTTCACGGCTGCTCTCCCAGAAAATATTCTCCCGTTATCCGAAAATGGTATCATTGTGCCCGTTGACAAATCTTAACTCCGCAGCCGGAGCCTTACAAGTATTTTCCCGGCAGGTCGTGCCGGTCTCTCACGTGAGCCTTTGATTCCGGCACCTTCTGCTGTATTTTTCTGCAGGCTGTTTACTCCTGACAGGCACGGGCCGAACGAAAGGTCGCAAGATGAAAAAGATTTTTTTCATAATGATTACAGTACTGGCGATTTTGAGCTTTCCCGGTTGTAATGGTGGCTCGGCGCGCTGGAGGGTTCCCGGCTCCCGCGCCAGGGCCAGGATCACGGTGGACCCGCAGGGATTCCCGAGGCTTGCCAGGCCGGTGGAAGTGCCCCTGGACTTTGCCTCGCTCCTGGCCCAAGCCGGCCTGGCAGGGAGCCTGGATGAGAACTCCCTGCACCTGGTGGAGATCGACTCCCAGGGGACAGTGATCGATGACAGGGTCCCCTTCCAGCTCGACAGGGCTGCCGGCACGCTGGTCTTCATCCTCTGCGACTCGACCGGGGCCGGTCAGGGCAGGGCCTATGACCTTTATTTCGATAATGATGAAAAGGCCCGTGGCAGGGAGCCGGCCCGGGTGGACACCCTGGTGAGGGTCGAGGACGACATCCCCCACGAGGAGCAGCTCAGCATCAGGATAACCACCCCTGCAGGCACCTATTACTACCAGAAAGCCGGGGCCGGCTTTGCCAGCCTGGAGGACCGGGACGGCGCCGACTGGATCGGCTACCGCCCCTGCTGCGAATCCGCCGGCCAATACCGCGGGATCCCCAACATGTGGAAGTTCCATCCCGGCCTGGACTCCTGCACCAGCGCCCTCGAGAGCCGGGGGCCTCTCAGGGCCAGGATCCGCTCGGCCTCCAGGGATGGCGAATGGGAATGCACCTGGGACATCTACCCGGCTTACGCGGTGATGAGCCTGCTCAGGGCAAACGGTACCTACTGGTTCCTCTACGAGGGCATCCCCGGCGGCTCGCTGGAGGTGGACAGGGACTATAACCTGCTTTCCAGCGGTCTCAGGCGGTCTGTTGCCGAGGACTGGCACGGGGACATCCCGGCCCCGGAGTGGGTCTGCTTCGGGGATGACAGCCTGCAGAGGGTGCTGTACCTGGCCCACCACGAGGACGACCAGCACTCGGACCAGTTCTGGCAGATGCGGCAGGAAATGGTGGTTTTCGGCTTCGGCAGGCAGTACCGCTGCTGCGATACCTACATGGACCTGGTGCCGGCCCATTTCACCGTAGGCTTTGCCGAGGACTCCAGTTTCGCCCAGGTTGAGCGTCAGGTGGCCTCAGCTTTCCGGCCGGTCGGGATTTCTGTCGGCGCGCCCGAGCGCAAACCTGGCGTTTGACAAACCTCACGTTTGACGTACATCGCGAGCTAGGTTGAGAGGTAATCCCCCATGTTCCTCGTCCGCGGGCATTGCTCCGAGGCAGCCCAGGTACGGGCACGGCGAACCTGACGGTGTTGCGCAAAGGACGGCGCAAGTCTTCGGCTGACGCACAGCGCGAGCCTGGTTGAGAGCTATCTCCAGGGTTTCTCGTCCGCGGGCATTGCTCCGAGGCAAACCGGCCACGGGCATTTCTAAGGTATTGTATTCTGGCGTAGGGGCGAGGCATGCCTCGCCCGTTTTGGGGCTGCAGGGTCTTTACGCATTTGTGCCTGTATCCCTTTGTGCCTGCAACTTATAGATAATAAATCAGTTCCTTCACTATAACCTTAAACAGAGGCTTTTTTCGCTTGGCCAAAACCCCGGGGCCTGAAAGATGAGCTACCTGCTGGTGGGACTGGCGGCGATGTGTGTCTCCGGCCTGACTCTTTTCTCCGGGTTCGGGCTGGGCACCCTGCTGATGCCGGTGTTCGCGCTGTTTTTCCCGGTGGAGGTGGCGGTGTCGGCCACCGCAGTGGTGCACGCGGCCAACAACACCCTGAAAATGCCGCTCTTTGCCCGCAGCGCGGACTGGCACGTGGTGGGGCGTTTCGGCATACCGGCGCTCCTGGCCGCGTTCGCCGGGGCGGCCGTGCTGAAACTGATCGCGGACCTGGACCCCCTGCTCAGCTACCGGATCGGCAGCCATCAGGCCGAGGTTACCCCGGTCAAGGCGGTGATCGCGGTGCTGATCTTTATCTTCGCCCTCTTCGAGCTGCTGCCCAGTTTCAGGGAGCTTAAGTTCGATACCCGTCTCCTGCCGCTGGGCGGGGTGCTCTCCGGGTTTTTCGGCGGGCTGTCCGGCCACCAGGGCGCGCTGCGCTCGGCATTCCTGGTCAAGCTGGGGCTGTCCACCGGGCAGTTCGTGGGTACCGCCGCGGTGATCGGCTTCCTGGTGGACCTGGCCCGTATCCTGGTCTACGGTGCCGGCTTCATGGCAGCGGGGATGTTCGGCGAGCAGGCTGCCTACGGCTGGGGACTGGTGGGCGTGGCTGTGCTGTGCGCCTTTGCAGGCCTGCTCATCGGGCGGAGGTATATCAGGAAAGTCACCATGAAAGCGGTCCAGGCCCTCACCGGTGCACTGCTGCTCATCGTGGCTGCCGCTCTCGGGGCTGGGATCATCTGAGCCGGTCTTCCCGGACTAGAACTCGAACCCGGCTGCAGGCCCCAGGGCCTTGCAGAGCCAGGCCACCCTGGCCGTGTTCTCCACCACCTCCCCCCTGTAGAGAAGGTCGTAGAGGTCTTTCCCCACCACGAACACCCCGTGGTTCTGCATCATCACCACCTGGGTCTCCGGGTTTGCATAGGCCTGCGCCACCGCCCGGTCAAGCTCCTGCGAGCCTACCCGGTAGTAGGGGACCAGGGCCAGGCCTGCGAGCAGGCTCACCGACTGCTGGGTAACCGCCGGGATCTTCATTCCTGCAACTGCCCAGGCCGTGGCATAGGGGGAGTGCATGTGCATGATCGCCCCCACCTCTTCGCGCAGCGAATATATCGCCGCGTGGATCCTGGCCTCGTGCGAGGGTGCGGGGTTGCCGCCGATGACCTCTCCATCCAGGCCGATGGTCGAGAGCTTGCCGTAGTCGAGGTCGCCCAGGCAGGTGCCGGTGGCCTTGACCACTATCCGGTCCGTGCCTGGGACCCTCACGCTGATATCTCCGCCGGTGCCCGAGGTGAGCTCCCTGGCGTAGACCCTCCCGGCGATCTCGATCAGCAGGTCTTTCTGCGCTCTGTCCGGGATGTTTTCCTGCTCGCCTGCAGGCTGAGCTGAGCAGCCGAGCAGGATGATACAAAGGCTAAGCAATATTCTGCAAGACATGGCAGGCCTCCGGTATTCTTGCACTGGGTGCAAAAAATCGGGTCCTGTATTCTAACTCCCGATTGATTATTTTTTCGGCTTCACTGTCTCATCGGGCGGGATTCCCAGCCTATTGAACCTTTCGCCGCGGCTGGCCTCATCCTCGTCATTTATCCCGCGCGCCAGCCGGCCCACCTCGAGGGCGTGCTCCCTGGGGACCACGATCACCCCGTCCCCATCCGCCACGATCACATCTCCCGTGTATACCAGCACCCCGCCGCAGTTGACCGGGAAATTATAGCTTTCCGCGATCAGGCGACCCGGCCGGACCCCGCGGGTGCTGTAGCCGTTCCTGCAGTAGACCGGTATCTTCTTGACCTTGATAATCTCATCGGTGTCGCGGGCGCCGGCATTGGTGACCACTCCGGCCACGCCCTTTTCGGCATAGCCGAGGCTGTTGTTGGAGCCGATGAAGCCGGTCTCGAACACCCCGTTGGCGTCGATGACCGCGACATCCCCCGGCCTGGCCACTTCGGTCCAGGCGTCCGGTGCGCGCCCGTACTGCTCGTCCTTGAACCTCAGGAAACCCTCCAGGTCCGGGAACGAGTTCTGCCCCACCCTAACATCGCTGGGCACGTGCCGCACGGTGATCGCAAAGCCCGCGAAGCGGTGGGTGAAATTCTCTACGTCCCGCCACAGGGGCCTGATATCGTTATCCATCAGCCCGATATCCTGCAAGCCGATCAGGTCCATCCCGTCCAGCACGTCGGTAACCCTCAGGTCTTGGTAGAGCTCGAGGATCTCCCGGCGCGCTTCCTCGCTGTCATCGAAGCTCTTGTTCTGCAGTATCCTCTTCCCCTGCGGGGTGGTGAGCTGCTGGGCGGCTGCGCCGGAATAGCCGAGCAGGATGAGCGAACAGAGAATAAAACACGAAACGGCTGCTTTTTTTTCGGGCACCGAGAACATATCCACCTCCTTCGGGCGGCGCACCCTCCAGGGACCGCCGCTTTTTCAAGGTTAAATGTAACCTGATCCGTAAAAAGAGCTCTCTCAGATCGTCAACACGTAAGATGAAAGGCGCCTACTATCTCCCTGCCGCCGGGCAGGCTGTTGAAACGCTCGACAGCCTGCGGCGTCGGCCAGGCTTCCAGCCCGACCTCATTTTGACGGCAATATTCCTTGAGGCCGGCACTCACTGTCATACAGCCGCTGTAACCGGTGCCGACAACCAGGTGCATTCCGGCTGCAAGCTGCACTTTGTCCAGGTCCGCGGCCTCGAGCAGGTGTCCCCGGCTGCGGCGCCAATTGTCGATGACCCGAGGGCCGCAGATGATGACATCGGCGTCGTAGGCCCGGCCGTCGATGACTATCCGGCCGAACCGGTATTCCGAGATCCTCACGGGGCCTCCTCTCAGCGGACAGGCTTGTCTCAGCTTGCGCTGCCTGCAGCCGCATCCCCCATCCAGATCCGCTCCAGCACGGCGGCCCGCTCGAGGTCTGTCCCTTCCGGCACCGGGAAGGCCGCCTCGCGGCCGAGCAGCAGCCGGTCGATCAGGTAATCCAGCATCCGGCATTCGTACTGCTGCGGCAGCGGGTCGAGTTGTTCCCGGTCGGCGTTGACATGGGCCTCGACCGCCTCGAAGCCCCGGCCTTTCTGGCTGAATTTCACCCTGTAGACCAGGGTCCCGTTGCCGCTGCGCCGGAAGAACACCCTGCCGCCCCGGCAGTAGATGAGCCATTTATCTGCGGAACAGGCGGGAGCGGCCCCGCGGCGCACCCGGGCGTATTCGGGCCAGGTGAGCTGGCGCCGGTAGCCGAGCGGCTCCATGCTGCGGGGAGGCTTGCCGCGGAATTTCTTTACCAGGATAATGCCGGGTTTCATGGCGGAAGAGTCCTTGACACGGGAGTATACCGGAGTCAGCCGCTCCCCGGGCCGGCGGCCCGGAAATAGAATTGACGGTAACTGGCGGCCACCTGTTCGAGCTCGTAGCCCCCGGAGAGTATTTTATTCCGCGCCCCGTCTCCCAGGCGCTTGCGCAGGGCGCTGTCGCCGGCCAGTTTTTCGATGGCCCGGGCGAGCCCCTCGCAGTCATCCGGCTCGACCAGGACTCCGGCCTGCGGCCCGAGCAATTGGTCGGTCGCTCCGGGCAGCCTGGCGGCCACGCAGGCGAGAGCGCAGGCCATGGCCTCGAGCAGAGCATTGGGCAGACCCTCACGCACCGAGGGCAGGGCAAAGATATCGCAGGCGAGGAAGTAGTCCTCTACCCGGCTGGTCCTTTCCACCAGGACCAGCGAGCCGGGGACTTTCGCCCGGGCTGCCGCCTGTTTGACCTGGTCCACTACCCGGGATTCCACCTCGAAAGCCTCCGGGTCGGTGGCCCCCACCATGACCAGCCCGATGTCCCCGGCCAGCGAGCTCCAGGCACGGGCCAGCAGGTCCGGCCGCTTCTCGGAGGAGAAGTGGCCCACGAACAGCACCAGCACGGACTCCTGCGGCAGGCCCAGCAAGGTCCGCAGGGTACGCTTCTCCTCATCGCCGGCGGGCCTGAAACGCTCGCAGTCCACGCCGTTGGGCAGCACCACCAGCCGGCCGCTGTCCAGGGCAGAGCCCCGGAAAGCCTCTTCCAGCGCCGGGCCGGGAGCCAGGTAGTAGTCGGCCAGCCGGTAGAAAAGATACGGCAGGCCTTTGCCGCGGCGCACGCTCAGGGGGTCATCCACTCCCAGGCTGGACATTTTCAGCAGCACTTTTTTGCGTGCAACCAGGCCGTAGAGCAGGAAAAGCCAGCTTTTCCTGCTGAAACCGTGGAGGTGGATAAGGTCTACGCGGTTGAGGACCTTAAAAAACAAAAAGCAGATCCTGTAGAGCCAGGCGGGAAAAATTCTCCAAGTGGGGCCGTTTACCGGCAGGCGGTAGACCCTGACCCCATCGACCAGGTCCAGGAAAGTCCGGCGGGCATCCCTGCAGGTGGTAACCACGCAGAAGCTTAAGGTGTCATCCCGGGCCGCTGCGATCAGGCTCCTGCACTGGAGGCCGGCCCCGGAGATCTCCGGGAAGTAGGCCCCGGTAACCATTATTACCCGCACGGCAGGGGCGGAGGCTTTCTGTCTGTCCGGTTGCGGCTGCGTGCGACACCTCCCGGCAGGGGAGCTGGAAAAGGCAGGGGCTGCCCAGGGCGGCAAAAACATCTTATACTAAGATATACCACCTTGGTTTTATTCCACCAGGGGTTTGCTGACAACCAGCCCGTGTTTTTCCAGCTCGGAGACGATTTTTTCCACGGTCCGGAAATCACAGCCTAGCTTCTCGCTGATTTCAAGCAGGCTGCTGCCGCCGTCCAACTCGTTGATCGTCTTCAACAGCAGGCGCGCCGTGGAGGGATCCTGGTAAATGTCGAATTCGATACCGTAGCGGGTGAGAAACACCTCGCCTGAGAACATGTTCCCGGGCAGGCGGTTTTTTTCCATTATTCCGATTGTTTCGAGCACCAGGTCCACCGACTGCTCCAGCGCTTTGTCGCTGATAATTGAAGGAGTGTCCCTGTCGGTATGGTACTCGGGGTAATAATCCAGGCGGGGCAAAGTCTCGGCCATGGGTGTGATCCTCGAGAGGGAAATCATCGGCACTCTCACGCCTGGCGCGTTGAATTGACGCTCGTCGTTGCCGACCACTTCCCCGTAACCGTACATGCGGCCTTCAAAACCGCTTTGAGACAGAGCCTTTTCCGCTGCGCGGTCGAGCGGCGAGCCTCCGTGCCAGCTTCGCTGGATGGTAAACGGGCGCTCCAGCCCCAGCATCTCCAGAAAGATGCCTCCGCGCATCCGGCTGACCGCCTGCCTGTTGTGGCTTAAATAAGCCAGCGAGCCGATTGTCTCCGGCACGATGATAAAACGGTAGGTGTAATTGGTTTCAGGGCCTTGCAGCAGGCGGCGCATTACTTCCACCCCCACCGCGATACCGCTCAGGTCGTCATTCGCCTGTGCCGGGTGGCACAAATGAGCGCAGAGGACCAGGCTGTCCGGCTTCCTGCCTTTAATTACGCACTCGCCGACCATGAGCTCCCCGTAGCTGAACTCGCTGTCGATCTCGACAAGGTAGTAGCTGTCGCGCAGCCGCTTTTTCTGTTCCGCTGAGCAGCAGAGGCCCCAGTCCCGCCGGTAGTAAAGGAACTTGAAAGGCACCGCACCGGGATCCCTGTCATCCGCGTACAGGTGGTCGAAAAGCTCCTGACGGGTGACTTTCCCGGAAAAAGGCTGGCTATAGGAGGCTACATGCAGCGGGCAATCGGCGTATGAAAAAATCTCCTCCCCGGCCGTAGTCATCAGGCTGGCTTTGCGGCAGCGCCATTTCTCCGGCACGATCCAGGTCCAGCAACCGGTGCCGGAAGGGAACCGCAGGACTTTCAAGGGGATCTGCCCTGCCAGGGCTTCCAGGGCCCTGTCATAACCGTCCGAGACCAGGTCCCTGGGCAGGGGGTGGAGCTTTTCTATGATATCCCGCATCGCGGCGTCAGGGGGCAAAGCGACCGGTTGCAGGGAGTTGCCGGCCACCAGCCCGATCTGCCCGGGCTGCCTGCCGCCGGTGGTGAAATAATACGGCTCGGTCCTGCTTTTTTGCCTGACCAGCTCAAAGAAATCCCCGGCTGTCAGGGCGACTATCTTGCCCCGGCCCGCCCTGGCTGTACGTACTATCCCTCGCTCGAGAGCCAGCTTTTCAAAAGAGTCCGGATCGTGCCTGGTTAAGGGGTTGGCGGCATCCTGGCAAAAAAAGACCGCGGCCGTTTTTTTCTCCCGGCCGTCGATGCGGATTGTCCCGGGAAAAAACTTGTCATAGCGGTAGGGCAGTCCCAGGCTTTTTTCCACGTAGTGAATAAAGGTCGAGCCGGCGACGAAGTTGAAATTGCAGATCACGCCGCCAGCCTGGTAAAACCTGTCCCAAAAGCTGTCCTGGCCGAAGCACTCCCGGCTTACCCCGAAGGTCAGCTCTTTTGCCATTTTGCCTGCGGCGGCCACGGAAAAGATCGGGTCCAGGCTCCTCTGCGCCTGCGGGAGCCTGCGGAAGAACTCGGTAAAAATACCGGTTGTGGATGCCGATTCAACCGGGTCGTAGATTTCTCCCTTGCAGAAAGAATAGGTGAAAGTCGGCACCGCTACCGTTCCCTGAGGCCCCACAACCTGTTGCAGCGCACTCAGAATTGTCTGGAATACATTTTCATGAGATAACCCGCCCTCGGGCATTCCGAAGAGACCGACATTGCAGTGGCAGAAAACAATGTCGCCCTCCTTGAGTCCGACTTCGCGCAAGGACTCGGCAAACGACCGGGTGTTATAATCCGCTTTGTGCATGACAACTCTCCCGGGAACATCTTTGACTGACTTTTATAGCCTTCCTTCTTTTCATTTCCTGCCGTTCAACACTTCCAGGATTCGATCCATGCTTACCATTTCCATCATTTCGTCATCACTGAGCTCAATGCCGAATTCCTCCTCCAAGGCGATCATTATTTTCATATGATTTATCGAGTCCCAGTCTTCCAGGGATTCCGCGGAGACGTTTTCACCCAATTTTCCCGGAGTGAGGTTCAGGATAGCGGCGATTGTCTCCATGACTTTATCCTTCATCTGGTGCTCCTCAATTAAATTTTACGCTCACCTGCTTGAAACAAGCAGCTCTCTTTTTAACACCATCCGGTTCGAGTTCCAGCCGGTAGCGGGTAACGCCGTCAGGGTTGCAATCGACAACGGTAAAACCTTTTAACGGGAAGAACTCTTTTACCTGTATGTTTTTCCTGGTGGGCAGATATTCAGCCGTCGCCTGCCGGCACCCTTTGCTCCGGGCGAGCTCGAGAGCATTACCCAGCAGCTCGTCCTCCACCCTGCGTCCCAGGGCACGGCACGAAAGCAGAAAAACGTCGATCATCGCACATTCGCCCTTGTACTTCAAGATACACACTCCGATTATTCCGCTTTCACCGAATTTGTCCCGCAAGTGCGAGTACAGCACATCGGAGTCATCGCTCCCCGCCAGGGACGATATCTGCTGATCGCTGTAACGTCTTGTCGTCAGGTTGAACTGGTTAGTGCGCTGAGTAAGCTGAGCGACCCGGGGAATCGAAATTTCATCAACCAACGAAATCGTCAACTCCATCTCCAATGTTTTCAGGTAAGAATCCAGGTCCGTAATCTGGCCTTTGAGCTTTTTTCTTCGCGCTTCAGCAACGTACATCTGTCCGCGACTGCTGTCCTCGGCCGAAAAAACCAGGGTATCGAACAGCCTGCACTCTGACAGCACGCCGGCATTGGCCGTTATTTTCCCGGCCGGCAGCTGAATCGTCTCCACTTCCGGCACCTCGGTGCGCACGAGTTCGATCTCGTACGGGCTGTCATCGAGAAAAACCATCGAATCGATACCGATATTCAACTCTTCGGACAATTCTCTCAGGTTTGTGGCCTTGTCTTGCCAGTTGATTCTCCAGGCGGCGATGTGGCCCCTTTCCAGGAGCATATCGGGGTGCTTCTCGAAAATCTCCCATACGTCCTCTTCGTTGTTCTTGCTGCACAGGGCGATAATGACACCGCGCTTGAAAAGGTTAATCACCTGCTGCTGGAAATCTTTATACACCAGGCCCGGGTAAGTATCGGAAAGTCTTATCCCGTCGAGGCCGTCCTCGCCGACTATCCCTCCCCAGAGCACATTATCGCAGTCCAGCACCAGACACTTCCTGGCCTTTCCGCCTGCCGCGCGAACAAAGATGAAACATTCTTCTGCCAGAAGCTGAAAAGCTTCCTTCGAATACGGGCAGTGAAAAAGGTACCAGTGTCTCAGGTCGTAAAATCTTTCAGCGCCGATTTTCTGCAGCAGGTGATCCTGCTTGACGAGATAAGCATTGCCAAACGAGCGCAACTGCTCCTGCAGCAGACGCTCCACCTCCTGGACCAGGCCAAGCTGGCCGTTCGCGTATTGATAGTCGAGGATACCCAGCGCGGGGTTAAAAAACTCACGGGGCGACAGCCACAATATCATCGCCTTTGTCTTGTTCCGTATCCCGGTCGCCACGTTGTGGAAATAGTTTTCGAGCCTTTCGAGCTCCGCTTTCAGGTCCCGGGCATCCACGCCGACATATTGCCTGTATATCAGGGGGCTAAGCACCATAATATTACAGCATACCAACACACAATCGGTCTGCTCGTCCAACAGGCCGCTGACTGCCTCCTGCCCGACAGCTTCCTGAAAGATGTTGTCATATTGACCGAAACTGACTTCTACCTCGAAACCCGACCGCAGTCCGTAATACCTGAGGTATGGCTCTATAGCCTCGCAAGTAATGTTGCGCAATACTGTTATCCGGTATACGGGCAGCCGCCCGGTTTCAGCCTGGGAAAGGATTTTATGTACCGCCGAGTAAGTTATTTTTTCCATCCTAAATTATCCCGCAACCTGTTGATCCGTTAGGTTTATATCCGGGATAGCTGAGCTCCCGGGAATTATCGGCTAATTAACAATAAAGGCGCCGACTCTCGGGACGGTCTGTCCTGACGGCGCCTCGAACGCTGCTTGCTCGATAAAGTCAAGGACTGCGAAACCCGCCTGTTTCAATTGTTCGGCGATCTGGTCGCAGCTTTCGTAAAGGTAGATATGATCGATCGTCGGGGCGGTCAGGGCTGCACTGATAAAACCCTTGCCTCCAGGCAAAAGCATTTTTCGCAACGACCCGAGAAACTTCACCGGGTCTTCCAGATGCTCCAGGACCTCCACCGAGACGATGAAAGGCCACTGTTTTTCAGGCGGGTCATCAGTTATGTTGCGCACCTCGTACTGCCAGCGCTCAGCCAGCCCGAAAGCCTCAAGGTGCGCTTTGGTGAAAGCCAGCGCATGTTCGCTTATCTCGTATGAAAAACCTTCAATCCGCTCATCGGCGGCCAGCGCCAGTCTGGTAAAAAAGCCGGTCCCAACGCCTATGTCGCAAAACCGCGGAGTCGCCGATGAGGCAATCAGGGGCACGAACTCATCGAGAAAGTATCTATACTGCAAATAATGGTCTCTCCACAGGTAATGGCCGATCAGGATCCCCGGGAAATAAGTACCGAACAGATACTGCCTTTCATGGTATACGTTCTCGACTACTTGATCGAAAGACTGGGGACGGTACACACGCTCCTGCTCAAAACGAAGCTGCAGCTTCTTGGCCTTCATCGTGTACCGGATATATCCTTCTATGGCGCCCCTGAGCTTGTGCTCCTCGCCCTTGAACATTCTGTCCAGCGTTTCGGAAAAATCTTTTACCCATTGGTCTCCGAAAGCTTTTTGCTGTTCATCGACAATCCCTTTCATGTAAGGAGCTATTTTCAACAGCAGGTCGTTGAAAAGGACCACCGGATTTTTTTTCATGCCTTCACCCTGTCCCGAAATTTTATCATTATCTTACCTCGAATCGGCGCAAAAACCGGGCCAGCCTGCCTGTTAAAAAATATAATAGCCGCTACCCGAAAAGTGAAGACTCAAAAAGCCACTGACCTGCATTTCGAGTATTTCTCAGGAGCGCGGTATATCCCCGTGCTGGAGCGGCCATGATAGTTTTTTTTGTTAGACAACCGGAAGAGATGGTGAAAGTACTTTGGCTGAGAGTTTTTTGTCATACTCTTATTCGAGCAGATGGCTTTTAAACCCCTGGCTACCACAGGTTGATAATCCGTGCCGGATTTCGGGCTCGCTCTCAGGACAAGGCGCGGATCAGCCTTGATTGAAACCACATTCCCGGTCAGAAAATATCAGCAGGGCACCCGGGGAAAAACCAGCCTCCCGAATAAATTGCTGAAGAAACATATTTTGTTTCGACTCATACATTTAGAGCTGGATGCAGAGTCTTCTGACAGCCGGACAAATCGTAACTCCAATTTTAAATATAAGGCAAAGAATAAAAAATTAACTAAAAAGAATATCATTAATACTTGACAAAGGGCCTGATAATGGATATAGTAATATGAGATATAATTAGATCAATCAGACTAATAAATGAGTTCAGGTATTTAAAAAGCCCACACCGTGATGTCCGTCAAGACAAAGGCACGGCATGGGCACGAGGACATTTCCCTGCTAAGAGATAGTCCTGTTTAATGATAGGCAAACTCCAGGAAAACGCTGGTAAGGTCCGGACGCGTAAGATGGTATTATAAGATAATCTAATTGAGATGACACAAATAACCGCAGCGACATAAGGAAAGCACCCTCTCCTTGGTGAGGGTTT
>JAFGTO010000038.1 GCA_016934095.1 Candidatus Glassiibacteriota bacterium | reverse complement strand
GCCGGATGACATCCAGGCCGTATCTTTAGTCGAGCCTGACAGGTTGTCGGAACAGGGAGCTAAAATCATCGAGGGGTACTATCTCAACTCTGAAGCTAGGATGGAAGTGAGGCGCAGTCTGATCCGTTACCCGTTCGAGCTGATGGTAGAACAGGATGGAGTGAAAAAGCTTTACGACCTGGAGCAGGATCCCCTGGAGCTGGCAGACTTGTCCAGGGCCGAACCGGAAATAGTTGAAAGAATGGCCGATGAATTGAAGCGCACAATTGAAGCTTTAGAACCCTTAAAGATCACTCCAAAGGTCGGTGCCCGCAGGATGTCAAAAGAATTGGAAAAGCAGCTTAAAGCATTGGGGTACATTAAATAGAATGAGCATGATACGGAAAGCAAACGCCCGGTTTGCCTTTCCTGAACCTACCCGGCCATATCCTCATGCGGCTGCGGGCGGACTCAGGGCCGGACCGCATAAACCACAGTTTGTTCCCGGTATTCTTTGGCAAACCCGGAGCCAGGGAATGCGGGCGGAAGCCACCGGACATTGAGCTTAGTTGAGCGGGTTGAGCAGGGCTGCCAGCAGGCGGCGGTAGGGAAGGTAAAGCAGGGGGTCCCTGCTGTAGTCCAGGGCCCGGCCGGCCAGGCGGCGCATGGCTGGGTAGTCCCGCACCACCCGGTAAGCCTCGGCCACGTCCAGGCAGGCCCGGGCGTAAATCCGGCATTTCTCTGAGGCCAGCGACCCGGGCAGGCCTTCCCTGGCGAAAACCCTGTCCAGCAGGCTGAAGATAAAACGCTCCTTGTCGCCCTCGCGGCTGCGGCGCATCGAGACATTGGCCTGGTGTACCCGGTAGTTGGCCAGGTAACGGTTGACAAAAGCCACCGGGTGCTTCCGGGCCAGGCGCAGCCACAGGTCCCAGTCGTGGGTGGTGGTCAGCTCCGGGTCATAGAGGCCCGCTTCCTCTGCGCAGCTCTTGCGCACCACCGTGGCATGGTGCGGGATCGGGTTGATCCAGCGCACGATCTCCTCGAACTGGTCCCCGCAGAAATCCCTATCGTAGAAAATCCGGTCGTTGCGGCGGGGTTTTTTCCTGCCGCGGGGGTCCATCAGGTTGACCCGGCAGTAGGCGAAAGCGGCCCCGGGATTCTCCTCGAGTGCGGCCACCAGGGCCTCGAGGAAGCCCGGCTCCCATGAATCATCCGCCGCCAGGATTGCATAGTACGTGCCTTTCGCCTCCCGGATACCAACGTTGAAAGTGCGGGCGCAGTCCAGGTTCTCGGCGTTGCGCAGCGCGGCCACCCTGGGGTCGCCGCTAAACCCGGCGATCACCCTGTCCGACCCGTCGGTGGAGGCATCGTCGATGATGATTACCTCCAGGCTCGGGTAGCTCTGCGCCAGGGCCGAGTGCACTGCATCCGCCAGGTACTCGGCCTGGTTGTATACCGGAATGATTACGCTTACCAGCGGGGGATCGGTCATGGCTTCGGTTGCATGTCTGGTTGCCGGGAATGAGCTGCCGTGGCCGAAAATTACCTGGTTTCCACGGTGATTGCGAGGTTTTTGTCCAGGTCCACCTTGCGGGTTTTCCCGCCTGCGGAGACCCGGTAAGGGCTGAGCACCGTTTTGGCGCCGCGGTCGACCCGGTATTCGGGGAGCTCCGCTTCCAGGCTGCCGGCGGGGCCGGTAACGCCGCGGAAGACCTCCCGTCCCTGCCGGTCGCTGATCTGCACCTCGGTACCGGGTAGCGCGCGGCCTTTGCGGTCCTGCACTTGTACTGTCAGGTTCCAGTACACCGCAAAGCTGTGGCCGCCGCCGGTCAGGTCGATCCCGAACGGGGAGCCGACTGTCTCGTTGGAGCGGAACACGATGTCCCGGGCGGTGAAGTCTTTCCAGCCGATCCTCACCGGCTCGTAGTCTGCCGGGGCGTGGTCCGCCCTGACAATGGCGTTGTGATAGATTTCGGCGTTCGCGGCGTTGCCATACATGGTGGCTATCCAGAAAGCGGGGACATTGGACACGATACGGTTGTCGTACCACCTGCCGCCCTGGTTGGTGCCGCCGAGGTAAAAAGCGGCGGCCTCGGCTTTGGAGCCGGGGTCGCGCTGCTCCACCGTGATCTGGTTGCCGTAGACATAGGTCTCGCCACCGGAAGCGCTGTGGAAGAACGCCCAGGCCATCGGGATGTAGTCCGGGTGGTCCGGGAAGTCCCGGCCGACAATGTGGAACGTGTTGTCGTAGATGCGGTTGCCGTCGCAGCCGCGGGATGAGCCGGCTTCGGCCCCGTAGTCGGCCACCCTGACCGCGGCGGTGCTGTATTCCTCGTGCCCGTATTCGCAGGTGGGCGGCGAGGCCTCGATCTGGAACGTGTTGCCGAAGACCGCGATGTTCCCGGCGCGGAAAATTTCCACTCCCGAGCCGATCTCGGGCTTGAACTGGTTGCTGAAAATCTTGCTGCCGTCCGCCCCGTACCTGACCATGACACAGTAGTGGTTGGTAACCATCTGCCGGTTGACAAACAGGTTGTGGTGCACCTTGGTGTTCTCCCCGCCCACGGTCAGGCAGCCCTGGCCGCCGAAAAATTCGCATAGCGAGACCTCAGAGGCCCCCGGGCCCCACAGCGAGACCGCGTGTATGCTGACATGGCGGTTGATGATGAACGGGGTGTCGATCTCGAAGCGGCAGTCCCTGATCACGGCCCTGGGCGCATCCACCGCGTTGGTGTTGATCCCGGAAGCCGTGATCCTGACATTTTCCAGCACCACCTTTACCTGCCGCGCAGTGGACTGGACTCCCCAGGACAAAACGCCCACCGCTCCGCCGGCGATCACCCCGTTCCTGATAGTTACTGTCCCCGGGCCGGAGACCCGCGGTACCTGGGGCGCCGGCACCCCGGCCGAGTCGGGACTGGCATAGTCGAAAAAGGCGCAGTGAAGGCCACTGTACTGGTCGTCGTTATGCGCCAGGGGAAGGACATCCTCCACGATTGCCACGCCCGCATCCAGGGCCGGCCGGATGTCGATCTCGTCGAGCAGGCAGTCGGTCTCTGCCCTGACCCGGACACGGTACCTGCCGGCCGGCAGACCGTGCAGGTGGGCGAACACGAAACCGCCGCCCAGGCGCGGGGACTTCCGCTGGACCGGGCAGCTTACCCGCAGGCTGTCGCCGTGGCCGTATTCGCAGCGCACCTGATCTCCGTTCTCATCCTCCACGTAGACACTGGCCTGCATCTCGCTCTTGGCCACGCCGCAGATCGCGTAGTAAGACCGGCCGGCCACCGGCAGGGTGATATAGCCGGAGACTATCTCCTGGCCGGCGGGAAGGCTCAGGATATTCTCGCCGATGAAGACATGCACCCTGGCAGTCTCCACCACTTTAGCCCCGGGCGCCCGGGAGGTGTCCCAGCCCTCGAGCCCGCGCTCGAAACCGCAGTTGGGGACTTGTTCGTAGCCGGCCGCCGCGTAAGTGAGGGTGTAGCCGTTGAGGTCGAGGGTAACATCCTTGCCTAGGAAGACCGCCGTGGCGGCCGCGGAGAGGTCCCTGGTGAGCAGGTAAGTGGTCCCCGGCCCGGCATAGCTGCCCGGGCCGGCCACCTCGACCTCTCCCCGGGCGGGCGGCCTGTGCCCGGTCTGTACGTAGACTGCCCCGGCCGGGCGATAAAAGCCTGCCTGCAGCAACAAGCAAGCCGCGATCAAAAACGGTAATTTTTTCATAAGCCACGTCAGAGTAAAATAGGCCGTTTGCGGGATATGGGGCTTATGTGCCTCTGCCCCTGATCCTTTGTGCCTTGTTTAGATTTTACGGGCCGGCTTAGAGACAACCCATTTACACACCCCGCCCGCTTTCAGCGGGCACCCCTCTTTAAGAGGGGAGTTTTTATTCCTCGCCAGGGACCGCGAGACCACTCAAGCCCGGACACGGCTGCGACATTATTTTCTACCGTAGGGGCGCGGCATGCCGCGCCCGGGGGAGGGTGGCGGGGCCTCTGTGCCTTTGTTCCTTTGCTACAGGTCTTTTACTTCCGCAGCCTGCCCGACCTCCCGCCAGACCCGCAGCAGGTTGCCACCCCAGATCCTGGCGATATCCTCTTCCGTATACCCGCGGCGCAGCAGCTCGGCGGTGACATTGACCGCTTCCGCGGCGCTGTTGAAGCCGCGCACCCCGCCCCCGCCGCCGAAATCGGAGCCGATACCCACGTGGTCGATCCCCACAACTTCCACCAGGTAGTCGAGATGGTCGACCAGGTCGGAGACATCCGGCCGCACGGACTGCATCTCTATCCTTTTGAACCCCTCGCTGCTGCGCTGCACCAGTGAGTCGTAAGCGGGCCGGTTTTCGTTGTACATGGCGAAGAGCGAGGGGAAGTCCATTTCTGTCGCGCCCAGGCTGTCGAGCAGCGCCGAGACTGCCTCGAGCTGTTCCACGGGCAGCTTGACAAAGCCCGGCACTGCGGTTACCTGGATGCAGCCGCCGCTTTCTTTGATCGCTCTCAGGCACCTGTCGTCCAGGTTGCGGGTAATGTTGCAGAGTGCCCGGCAGCAGGAGTGGGAGGCGATGACCGGGGCGCTTGAGGCTTCGACTACGTCGAGCACGGACCCTGCGGCCAGGTGCGAGACATCCACCATGATCCCCAGGCGGTTCATCTCCGCCACCACTTGCCTGCCGAACCCGCTCAGGCCTCCGTGCAGCGGCTCCGGCGAGGCATCGGAATAGAAATCGACCCCGTAGACCCAGCTCAATAGCTGTTTTCCAGCCTCATCCAGCCCGGCATCATCCGGTTGCTCTCCGAACGGCGGGTTGGCCGAGTCGCAAATCTGGTTGTGCCCTACGTGGCAGAGGGTTATGTAGCGCACGCCCAGGCCGTAGTAGGTCTCGACCATCGAGAGGTCCGTGCCGAGAGGGTAACCGTTCTCCAGGCCGATCACGGCCGCGAGTTTTCCTGCGCCGGTGATACGCTCCACCTCCGCCGGCGAGACAGCCAACTCGATCCGGCCGGGATACATCTGCTCGCAGAGCCGGTGGATGGCCTCGAAAGAATGCGCCACCTGGTCCCGGGCCCGGCTGTAGCCCTCCGCGGTCAGGGGACCCTGGCGGGCCCAGCCGATGAAAAAGACTGCATCCAGGTCCCCCTCGGCCATCTTGACCAGGTCGACCTGGAGCTTTTCCTGGCGGACACCGGGGTCCAGCTCCTCGGTGGCGAAGTCCCAGGGGATATCGACATGGGTATCCAGGTTGAGGATCCGGCGGTTGAGCTCCCGCGCTCCGGCGAGGAACTCCTCGTATGGCGGCCGGGCCGCCTCCGGGGATGGCGGGTTCTTGACCGCACTCTCCTGCCGGCCGGGCGCCTGGCATGAAATTCCTGCGGGCAGCCAGCAGCACAGGGCAACAGCGGCGAGGGCCTTGAGCCTTCGTATAATCATGGGAGATCTCCGGGATGAGGTTTGTCCTGACCGGAGTAATATATTTCAGCAGCCTGCTTTACACCAGTAATCCGTCAGGTCCGGCGCCGGGTCCGGAGGTTTTCCGCCGCCAGCTCGACTTCCCGCCAGACCCGCAGCAGGTTGCCGCCCCAGATCCTGGCGATGTCCTCTTCCGCATACCCGCGGCGCAGCAGCTCGGCGGTAACATTGGCGGCTTCGGCCGCGCTGTCGAAGCCGCGCACCCCTCCCCCTCCGCCGAAATCGCTGCCGATACCCACCTGTTCGATACCGATCAGTCTGACCGCGTGGTCGATATGGTCGGCGAGGTCGGCTACATCCGGCTTGGGGAACCGCCGGTTGATTTTTTTTAGCCCAGTCCGGAAGCCCCTGATCAGTGCATCGTAGGCGGGCCGGTCCCTGTCGTACACCTCCAGGAGGTCCCGGCTGGCCATCCCGGCTGCGCCCAGGCCCCTCACTAGCCCGTCAAGGGCCAGGACCTGCTCCGGCGGGAGTTTCAGGAACCCCCGGACTGCGGTAACCTGGATACAGGCCCCTTTCCTTCCGAGCGCGGCGAGCTGCTCATCCTGCAGGTTGCGGGCCCTGTCGCAGAGCGCCCGGCAGCAGGAGTGCGAGGCGATCACGGGAGCTTCCGAGACCTCGAGCACGTCCCGCAGGGAAGCCGGGCCGAGGTGCGAGATGTCCACCATGATTCCCAGGCGGTTCATTTCCGCGACCACTTGCCTGCCGAGCTCGCTCAGGCCCCCGTGCAATTGTTCCGGCGGGGCCGCTAAAACATTCTCCAGCAGGTGGAGCACGGCGAGGAGCTGGAGGCCCTCCCAGTCGAGCTCATCCTCCGTGGGCCTAAGCCTCTCGGGCGGGTTGGCGGAGTCGCAGAGCTGGTTGTGGCCGTTGTGGCAGAGGGTGATATAGCGCACGCCCAGGTCGTAATATTTCCTGACCCTGGAGAGGTCCGTACCGATGGGGTAGCCGTTCTCCAGGCCGATGGCTGCGGCCAGCCTGCCGGAATCCGCCAGCCTGCGGACATCATCCGCGCTGCAGGCCAGCCCGATCCTGCCGGGGTGCATCCGGCTGCACAGGCGGTGGACCGCCTCGATCCTGGTCCCGGCCTGATGGCGGGCGGCCCGGTATCCTGAGGTGGTGAGCGGCCCCTGGCGGGAGTAGGCGACCAGGAAAACACAGTCCAGGCCGCCTTCGCGCATCTTGGCCAGATCAACCTGCAGCCTCTCCTGGCGGATGCCGGGGTCGAGGCGCCCGGTGGCGTAATCCAGGGGGATATCTACATGCGAGTCCAGCAGGAGGTTACGGTGGTTGATCTCCCAGGCCAGGGGCATGGAACCTACCTCTTTGTGGCTGCGGGCCGGCAGCCCGCCCGGCCTTCACTTAGGCCCGTAGTCGACAGCCTTGACCGCCTCGAGCTGCCTGGGGCGGTCGCCGGTGGTGAGATGGATCCCGCGGTAGCGCTCGAGCACAGGCGGGTCCTGGTCGGTCAGCAGGCCATAGAGCCCGGGCCGGCGCGACAGGAAATGGATGGCCTTCTGGTTGTCGGTGCCGTTGATCGTGGTCCACCAGGTGCTTTCCTGGACCCGCTCCCTGGAGAAATCTATCTCCGCCATGATCACCGTGTCCTCGGCTCCCACCGCCTCGGCCACCACCTTGCCGTCGAAGTCGATTATCCCGTTGCCGTCGCTGCCCAGGATCACCGGGGCTATGTAGACCGAGTTGTCCCTGGCCCGGGTGATATAGGTATGGGCGGTGGACAGGCTCTGGCCGCCTTGGTTGTCCCTGCCCATGGTCGGGTTGAAAATGATGTCGGCTCCCTTGAGGGCGTAGATGGTGGAGATCTCAGGGTAGAACAGCTCCCAGCAGGTGGCCACCGCCACGTTGGCGAAATCGGTCCGGAATACCTCGAGCTCGTCCCCGGTGGAGACCAGCCAGGTCTCCATCACGGGCAGCAGGGTCTTGCGGTGCTTGCCGATGATCCTGCCCTGGCGGTCGAAAATCACGGCGGTGTTGAACACCCTGTCCCCGTCGCGCTCGTAGAGCGGCGCGATCACGTACATTTTGTGGCGGGCGGCTATCGCGGCGACCCTGTCGGTGAGCGGGCACGGCACCGGCACGGCCAGGGAGGTAAAGAGGATCTCACCGGTGGCCGTGTCTGCGACATCCACGTGCAGGCCGTAGGCGCCGATATGCTGCATGTCCTCCGGGGCGCAGACCAGGTCGGCCCCCATCTTGCCGGCTTTCTCTACCAGTCCCAGCAGTTTGTCGAGATGGGCGTTCATCTGGGGCCGCACCTTGGCAGGGTCATAGTCGGCCATGAACGGGTCCTGGCGGGGCATCCCGGTGGCCTGGATCACGGCGATTTTAGCTGTTCGGCGGGGCGAGCACTCCAGCGGCCCGGCGGAAAGCAGGGCCAGGGCCGCCGGCAGGATCAGGAGCAAGCTAAGCTGTTTCAAGGATGTCCTCCATCGGTTCAGGGTTTCATTTATGCGGCGGCGCCAGGTAGTCCTGCACGTCGAGCCAGTGGGCGCGTATGATACTGGCTTTCTGTTTCAACTGCCCGACTAGGTCGGGTCCGAGCAGGAAAGTGTCCTCGTGGCGAGGGTCTGTGGCCACTGCTGTCAGCTCCAGCCCGCCGTTTTCGAGCAGGGCGATCAGCTCGTTGGTGTTGTCGAACTCATCTCGCATGATCTCGTTCCATTCCAGGTTGCCCGGGTCGCCGTCCCAACTGGCTGCCTTTTCCGGGACCCGGGGCTTGCCGCAGAGGATCGCTGCGTAGCGGTCGCGGATGAGCTGCGCGTGGTAGAAGTTATGGATGGAGCGCACCTCGGAGGCCCACATTTTCAGGCTGAGGGCCACCTGCCTGAGCCATTTCTCCTCGGGCGCGCCCTCGAGCCTCTCCAGGGTGCGGGCCGCGCCTAGCGCCATGCCCAGGGCCCTGCGCAGGCCCCGGTCGTTCCAGTTGGCGGTGCCGTACATGCGGCCTCCGTGCAGGTCGATCCAGTCCATCCTGGCTTCGTTTTCGCGGACGTTGAAGACGTGCGGCAGGAAATAGGCCTCTTCCGCCGGGATCAGCAGCTCGGGCTTGATCACCAGTGGCCGGGTCAGGTGCCTCATCGAGACGCCGCAGTAGAAATTGCTGTAGCGCGGGGCCATGGCCTCCTTGAGGGCGAACGCCTGGTGCATGTCGTAGAAGGCCTCGAAGAGCTTTTCCCGGTTGGGCTCCCCGCCCCAGCGCGCGGAGAGCTTGCGCAGTTTTTCGAGCCTTCCGCTGAGGTCCGAGGTTGGCTCGGCGATACAGTCCTCGACCACCTCGAGGAGCTTGCCCGTGGCCTCGGGCCGGTCCTCGAAGCGGCAGTACATGGCACTGACATTGATCGAGACATTGTCTGTCCCGGGCCGGTGGTACCTCTCCATCGAGCCGATCACTTCCAGCGGGTCGATGATCCCCAGGAACGGGTAGTTATCGTTGATCATCGTGCCCAGGCCCATCAGCGAGCGGTCCCTGCTGTTGATATAGGTGTTCTCGGGCAGCCTGGGCAGGATTACATCCATCTCGTTCTGCCAGAAATTGACATTGCCCCAGCGGAAGATAACCGGCCCACCGCCTTTTACCGCGCCCCGGTGCACTGTCTCGCAGAGCTGGCGCACCCGGTCGCCCACGTTGCGCTCCCTGCATAGGCGCGGCCCGTTGGGGCCGGGGTACTGCGCCGCTGCCCAGCAGAGCCCGGAGCCGGCATCGTTGGTGCCGCTGATCACGGTGCGGATCTCGGGGACATGACGCTTGACCTCGGCCATCATCCACTCGATCATCTCCAGGGTCTCGGGCAGGTCCACACACCAGGCAAAGGCCTCTTTGCGGCTGCGGCGGGGGTGGTCCACCCGCGGGCCGCGCAGATGCGGGTACTCCTGGAAAAAGGACTCCGGCAGCATGTGGGTGTTCTTGGCAGTGAACACCGCTTCCAGGCCCAGCTCGCGGATGATCGCGGCCTTGGCCGCCATCAGCTTGCAGTTTTGTTCCACGTGCCCGGCCGGTATGTGCGGGGCGATCCTGGGGTGGGGGTAGAACTTCCAGGGGGCGGGGATGCTGCAGGCATATTCGTGCCAGGGACTTCCGCCCTCGGGGATTTCGTACCAGCTCTTATCGGCCAGGGCGCTGATCTGGACCTGCACCCTGCCGTAGGCTTTCAGCCGCGCCGCCTGTTCGGCATAGGTGCGGAACTCCCCGATGTTCCTGGAGCCCCGGCTGCTGAAGATAAAGACTTTTTCGGCTGACGCGGCGGTCCGCGGCCAGAGAGAGACCAGCAGCAACAGCACTGCAAGCCGGAAAAGAAATGCAGGCGTGCGGCTTGTGCCTCCGGTACGATGTCGGATCCTCAAAGTCCGCCTCCTTATCAGGGGTTGTTTTCCTGCTGCGCGGTTTCCTCGTCCACGCCCGGCGGCCGCGGGCCGTAATGGGGCGGCTCCCGGCCGAGTTCGTACGCGCCCAGGTCCGGGCCTTTGCCGGTGAAGTTATCATTGACATTGGGGATCAGGAGCGCGGCATCCACGGCCGCCGACCCCGGCCTGAGCCTGAGGTCGGCAGGCTCGCGCTCCGGGATCGCCGGGTCGGGGAACTCCACTCCGTCGGCGAAAACGCTCATGTCCACCAGGACGGCGTGCTTTTCGGTGGTGCGCCTGGTGAACTCCTCGAAGCTGTCCGTTTCGAGACGGCCCACGGTGGCCTTGAACTGGGTCCCGTGGGTGCCCACGCCGTCATAGTCCAGGTCGCAGGTAGGGCTCAGCCTGGGGAAGAAGACAGCGTACCCGGGGCCGCTGCCGTAGCGGCCGAACCTGCCGCCGGGCTCGTCTCCGCCCTGGCCGCCGATCATCAGGTTGTTCCTAAACAGGGCCAGCGAGGGGTTATGGGACACCATGAACCCGTCCCCTACCTTGACCGCCGTGTTGTGCAGGACCACGTCGCCCTTGCTGGACCGTGAGAGCTTGTAGATGGTGTTGATGACGTTGTACATCACGTTGCGGATGAAATAGGCAGGCCCTCCCAGACCCGGCTGGGAGCTCAGGGGGATAAAACAGTTGGTCAGCCGGTTGCGCATGATCCGGCAGTTGCCCATGCTGAAATCGGCCTCGATCCCGTCATCCGCTCCCACGTAGATATCGTTGTTGTACACGTCGATACACCTCTGGTCGTAGACCGGGCGGTCTTCCATGAAAGAGATGCAGTCGCGGTAGCCGGAGACCCGGTTGTAGCAGATAACGTTGCCCGGGCCGGTGAGCTGGATCCCCTCGCCCACGCAGGCCGCGCCGCCGTCATCCATGCAGCAGCCCATGCCGAGGCCTATCCAGGGCATGACATAGGAGACCACGTTGTCGGCGATATAGCAGTTCTTGCAGCCGGGCGAATTTTTGGCGATGATCCCGTACTTGGCGTTGACCATGCAGTGGCGCACTGCCACCTCTTCCGCCCCGACCAGGTCGATGCTGCCGTAGACCGTCACCCCCTCGATGATTACGTGTTTGCGGCCGGTCAGGTCAATGCTGTCGAAAGTGCTGTTGATCAGGTCGTGGGAGCGGTCCGAGCGGATGACGACCGGCCGGCCGGGCAATCCATCGCAGGGCAGGGCGAAATCGCCGTAATATCCCGGCGCCAGCACCAGTATGTCTCCCGGCTTCGCCGCCGCTGCGGAATCTTTCAGGGTCCCCGGGTAGACCCATTTCTCCGCGGCATCCGCGGCGGGGCGCGGCACCGGCCTGGTCTTCACGGTAAGCAGCTTCTCCGCCGAGCCACCGTCCGGGTCGTTGAGCCTGAGACGGACCTGGTATTCGGTGCCGGGCTTCAGGTCGAATATGCTGCCTGAGAGCTTGTTTTCCCAGGTGAACGGGCGGCGGGCATCCACGCTCGCCCCGGCCGGGATCCTGCGCAAGGGCATGGCCCGGTGCCACTTCGCTTCCCCGGCCATGCGGTATGCCACCTCCACCGCACAGTCCAGGTCGTCATCGCCTTCGATCCGCCACTCGAAAGCCAGGTTGGCCACGGTGGGGTAGGGAGAGCTTACCTCGCCGGGCACGGTGGAGTCCCCGGCCCGGCAGGAGAGGGCGGACAGCGCAAAAAAGACAGACAGCAGCAACAGGATGGCCTCGAAACCCGGTCCGGGAAGTTTTTTTACCATTTTCATTTTTTACTCTCCGCAATCAAGCAAAGTAGAAAGGCACAAAGTGGCAAGGGCACAGAGGCCCCGCCGCCCGGAATGTAGGGGCACCGGCGTGCCGTGCCCACGGGTTTTCTCATTGCCCGCCCGCGGAAAAGGAACACAGGGACTACCCGTCAACCAAGCTCGAGATGCGCGTAAAACGTCAGGTTTTCCTGCCGCAGGCAGGCGGAGTGTGTCTGCAGACAGGCACAAAGGAGCAGAGGCACACAAGCTCGGAGGCCCCACCACCTCATCCCGGGCGCGGCATGCCGCGCCCCTACGGAAAAATACGATGTCGCAGTCGCGCCCGTGGTTGGGTTGCCTCGCGGCCTCCCTTTTATCAGCGGCTTTTCTCCTTCCAGGCGGTCTCCTCGTCCATGCCGGGCGGCCGTGGGCCGTAGTGGGGCGGTGGCTGCCCGAGCTCGTAAGCGCCCAGGTCCGGTCCTTTACCGGTGTAGTTGTCGTTGACATTGGGGATCAGGACCGCCGCATCCACGGCTGCAGAGCCTGGCTTGAGCCTGAGGTCGGCAGGCTCACGCTCGGGGTAGACCGGTTCGGGGAACTCGACCGCTGCTGCGAAGACCCCCATGTCCACCTGCACCGAGTGGCTCCCCCCGGTCAGGCGGCGCAGACCCTCGAGGTCGGTAAACGTTTGGTCGCCGATCAGTCCCCTGAAAGGTGTCTGGAAAGTACCGACCCCGTTGTAGTCGAATTCGCAGGTGGAATTATAGCCGGCCAGGGATACCGCCTGCCCCATGCCGCTGGAGTAGCGGCCCTGCCTGCCCTTGCCCGGGCCCCCTATGCAGAGGTTGTTCTTGAACACGGTGCGGAAATACTCGTCCTGGCCGTGGTGCTCGAAAAAGCCGTCCCCGCTCCTCACACAGG
>JAFGTO010000328.1 GCA_016934095.1 Candidatus Glassiibacteriota bacterium | reverse complement strand
CCCCATTGCCTCTGGGTGTCGTAAGGGCTGAATCCCAGTGTATCGGCCACCTCCTCGGTCAGTCCTTTCACCTCGTTACCGTCTTCATCCACCACGGTGATCAGCCTCTTCTTGATTCCCGTCTCCAGCACTATCCCGTTGCGCAGGTCGAACTGTGCCACCAGCTCCGCATCCGCCACCTGGCCTGTGCGCGAGCGGTAGACCCGGAAGCCTTCGAAATCGTACTTCCTGAAACCCTGGTCCGGGTCGTCGTCCGGCAGGAACGGGTCCGGGGTATCTAGGGGGATGTCGTCCCAGTTGACAGTCACCTGGTGGTCTCCCGGGATAAGCTTGATATTGGGAGCGACAGGGGCCTTGGGCAGCGCGTAGCCGGTACTGTAGAGCTGGTAAACCATCTTGGCCAGGGCCACCAGCGGCTGTGCTTCTCCGTCTATCCCCTCCGGCATGGACTGGTTCAGCACGGGGTTGCTTGCCGGCTTGGCGATTATCCAGGCGAAATCGAACTGGACAGCGGAATCCGGCTTGATTACCAGGTCCTCGCTCATGGCACAGATGTTCGATTTACCGGTTGTCCAGATGCTGTAATAGATCGTGGAGTCGGCCCTCAGGTCCGCCACGTTCCCCGGGTTGGCGCCCGGGCTCTGGCGGTCCGCGTAGTCCGGATGGCCTGCGAACATCTTCCAGCTTACCTCCGTGCTGGGTCGGTCGTTCCAGTTGCGCCACGGCCGCAGAGCGCCCCCGGCCCCGTCGGTGGTGGCCGTGGTAACCGGGATCTCTTCGCCGTCCAGTTCCGGGGTGTGCAGGAGCACGGTACCCACGAACGGCACCTGGTCGCGGAAGTTGGGACCGGTGAAATCCTGGTCGAAGAGGAATACCATGCGCATTGCCGGCATATAACCCAGCCAGCACGGCCCATCTCCCAGCGCCTGGCAATCGGCCTGCTGACCCATCATGAACCCCATGAAATCCGATGGTGCCAGCGTGGGCCTGTCCGCCGGGGTTACCGGCCCCAGCGAGGGATCGTCGTTGCGCGCGTGGGGATGCCAGCGGCTCATGTTCCTGACCGTGGAAAGGGTGAACTGTATGTCCTGGGCGGCGGGGTTGCCGAAAGACATGATCCGGTCTTCGAACTGGATGGCGAAAACCGGCCCGTGCCCGGTGCTGTGCACGTCCCGGTCCAGGTCGTAGATCGATGAGTTTCTCAGGGAAGGCCCCCTGCCGTGTACGATTACCACGTCCTCGTCGCTGATCACTATCGGCTCGCCGTCGAGGTCCCCCAGCCCGTCCCCGTCAGTATCCGTGCGGAACTCGGGGGGCCAGGCTTCCAGGTCCCCCTCGCGAGTGCTTACCCGCAGCTTCATCTCGGCGGCCGGCAGGTCCTGCACCCCGTCGCCGTCCCAGTCCTGCTGGGCCTCGAAATACTTGCCGTGCTCACGCCACCAGAAGTTCCTGGGGGTCCGGCCGGCATAGGCCGCATTGGCGTACGACCTGTAGAGGGTGGTATCCAGTTTCTCGTCCAGGCTGAAATCGCCGACAGATGCGTACCAGCGGCAGGGGCGGTCTATCACGATCTCGCCGGAGCCCCGGGGCCAGATAACCGACTTGGCCTCATCCCAGATCTGGTTCTCGCCGCTGATGTCCGTAATCGACTGCAGGTTGTTCGCCTGGGTGATGTAGTATTCGTGGTGGCCGACAGGCAATCCGTATTCGCCGCCCCCGGAGATTGTCTCGTACCTTCCGTTCTCGGGATCCCACACGTCGGGAAACCCGGACGCTGGCGCCAGCAGCAGGGCGGCCAGCAGAAAAGCCGCGGTTAATAAGCGTGCAGGAACAATCTTCTTCATTTTTTGCCCCTTTCGGGCTGTTTCGCCCGGCTGATTGAGGACTTTGGTAGCTTCATCGTACATTGACACCTCACCGTACAGCCCTAAAAGGAAAGGGTAAGGCTGATGAAATGCAGGCCTCCGAGCCTGCCGTTGTCAGCGTAGGCATAATCCGCCCTGGCAGTGAAAACGACGAAGTCGTGGGCCAGGCCGCCGCCCAGGGAGAGGCCGCGCAGCTTGTCCGCCCCCTCCAGGTCGATCTCATCCCGCCTGATCTTCCAGCCGCACCTGGCGGCCACCACGTTTCTCACGCCGAAACTGCGCTTGTACTCGGTCCCCAGGCTGAAAATGGCCTGGAGATAGTTGGGCTGCATGTACTCGCAGGCAACCATGATATTGTTGTATTCGTCCTGGTAAGGCAGGTAGGCAACACCCAGCTTGAATGCAACCGGCAGGTTGAAAGAATTAGTCTTGAGGTAGCCGTACCGGTCTGTCCTGGTCTGGCGCGGAGTGCCCAGATAGAGGTTCCTGCCCAGCTCGTCGTCGGGCAGATAGTTGTGGCTCAGCTTCTCCCCGGTATAACGGAGGTTCGAGCCGAGGTTGTTGACCGCGAAAGCCACCCGGATCGGGTGGTCCATGAACTCCGTGTGGTAATTTGCGCCGATATCCAGGGCAAAGGCGTTGGCGGTTATGTCCCAGATGTCCTCGTGGACCCACTTGACATTGATCCCGGCGGAGAAGCGGTCGGAGATGTTATAAGCGAAAGTGCCGCCGACCACCATGTTGTAACCGTCGAAATATTCTTCCGAGCCGGTGGGCTCGATAAGGGTTGTGATCTCCTCGGGCTCGGTGGTAAGCACGCCCATGAACCCGCCGTAAATGCCCTGGCCGTCGTTGAAAGGGATCGCCGCCGCAACAAAATTATAGGTGAAATCCAGGGCGTAGTTTACGTTGGTGAACATTACCTGCGGCCCGCTGAGGAAACCAAGGTTCGCGGGGTTCCAGTATATCGCCCCGATATCGTCAGTGGAAGCGCAGGCGGCCTCACCCAGGGCCACTCCGCGGGCATCGGTGGGAATATTGAGGAACTCTCCCGACCGTGTCCCGACCCCGGAATACCCTTTCAGCCTTCCGCTCAAGGGATCCGGCGAGATGCCGGACTGGTCGACCTGGGCAAAACCGAGTGCGGCTGCAGCCAGCAGCATCGCCGCTGCCAGGCTCTGTATCTGGTTACTTCTCATCTTGCCTCCAAAGTGCGAGAGATATCTTTACCGGTTCTCGATGAGCGGGGATCTCAGAACCTGATTTCCGCCCCCGCGCGGACCTGGCGGGCCGTACCGGAGGGGTTACCCCTACCGGCCAGGTTGTCGGCCAGGAGCAGCAGGCGCATCTCGTCCAGCGTGACCCAGCCGTCCTTGTCCAGGTCGTGCAGGTTGTCCCAGTAATAGGACCCGCGGGATGGGTCGACTTCATAGCGGTCGACCAGGACGTCCCGGAATTTCGCCTCTGTAGCCAGCCAGCTTTCGGCCTCCAGGAAGACGCCTCGGGCTGCGCTGGGACTGAGCGTGTTCTTGTTGTAAACCCAGTTGTTGAAAACGTTGTAGACGTCGACAAAGAAGCTCAGGCTCCGTCGGCCGCTCAGCGGGAACTTCTTGCTGAGTCGCAGGTCGCCGTTCATGAAAGTGCCGGAGCGCCCGCGGTTGACCAGGTCCCACTGCAGGCGGTTGTCCGCGGAGTTCAGCTCGTAGGGCTGGTTCCTCAGGTCGAACGGGCTGCCTGAGTTCAGGGTGAACATGAAAGAGGAGCTCACGTTCCTGAAAATCCTGCCCACCATGGTTCCCGGCCTCAGGTCCTGCGGCAGCATCAGGTATACCTGGGCGTTGAACGTGTGCGTCCTGTCCAGGTCCGTGGGGCTCACCAGCACCGGAAGCTGATAGAGGTCCAGGGTGACCGGGTCGCTGTACTTGAGGGATTCCTCGCCGAGGGAAGGGATCGGATCGTCCCCGGTGGAGCGGGCGAACTGCAGCGAGTAGGTGAAGCGGCTGTTGAAATACCGGCTCCACTTGTGCTGGATGTTGAGGTCGAAGCCCTTGACATTGCCGTTGTCCATGTTGGTCATGGCCGGCACGGTGCTCTCGGTTACCCCGACCGGGAATACCTGGCGGTAGGTGAAATCGCCGACAATGTCCTTGTTGTAGCCGACCAGCTCGAACACCAGGTCATCGGTGAACAACGCGGTGAACCCGGCCTCGAGCATGGTTGTCTCAGAGTAATCGAGCTTGGCGTCGGTGTGGTTGGTGTTGTCGCCCCGGAAGATTTGCCGGAAAGACGGCGGCTGGTAGAACTTACCGAAACTGAAGCGCACCTGGGTGCGGTCGGTTACCGGGAAAGCCACGCCGAGGCGCGGGGCGAGCTCGTACTGTTTTTTCCACATCCGGTCGCTGAGGATACGGTAGGACCCCGATTCCCCCAGGAAGTTGAGATCGTAGATCTCCTGGCCCTGGGGGTCGAGCATGTCGAAGCGCAGGCCGAAATCCAGCACAAAGTCGCCCAGGTCTAGCCGGTCCTGGAGGTAGGCGCTCAACAGATAAGGGGTGTTGTCGATTACTGTGGCCCGGTAAGTGGTCTCGCCGGTACCGTAGTTGAAGTTATCGAAGAACTGCCAGTCCACTCCTAGTTTCACCCGGTTGTAGCGGTCGACCTGGGTATCGAAATCCATTTTCAGGTTGTACCTCTTGTCGCCGCGGTGCGAGTAGTGCCTCCCGTAATCCGCATCGTTGAAAGAGCTGTTCCTCAGGCCCAGCGGGCCCTTGTAGAATTGGCTCCCGGAGTACGGCAGCGCGATAAGGTAGTCCGCCATGAACTCGGGGTCGTTGGTCATGGCCGAGCGCAGCTCATCCAGCCCGGGTATTTCAACCAGCCACCTGTCGCCTGTCAGCGGGTAAGCTTTGTTCCAGTACTCGGAGGTCATCGGCCAGTCTTTCCAGGAGAAGCCGAGGAATTCCTCCTGAGGGGTAGGAAGCAGGTCGTAATTGACCGGGAGCCCGCCCTGGATGTTGCCCCTGTCCACCGTGGCATACTTCTCGTCGTACCAGAGGAAGTTCTCAATCGACTCCCCCAGGGTGACATCCGACAGGGCCGGGTTGACCGGCTGGTCCCATAACTCACCTAAGTTGGCTTTGTAGATGTAATATTGTTTCCCCGGGTTTTCCGGGGTGCCGACCTGGAACTGCTCGACAAAGTTGTCGAAAGCGGTCTTGTTGTAGAACTGGCCCGCGGCCGAGTTGTCCAGGAAGTAGCTGGCCCTCACCTGGAGGTTCATGCTGCTTCCACTGGTTTGACGGATATTGTAATCCATGCCGCCCAGGTAGTTGTGGACCGTCCCTCTCTCCGCCTGGTTGACATATATTGCGCCCTGATACATGTTGCTGTTCCTGAAATTCCAACGCTGTGTCCGGCTGATGTTAAAGGTCTGCAGGAACTTGAGCTTTTTCGACGGCGAGTAGGTAACCTTCTCGCTCACCGAATAGCGGTTTCCATCCGACCCCGGACGCAGGGCGGGATTCGGGTAGCCGAAGCCGGGGATCAGGTCCAGCGTGGCGCGCGGGTAGGTGGTGCCTTCCAGTGCGGCGTTGATGCGGTCGACAAACACCTGGTCCACTTTCCTGAAGCCCCGCTCGCTGTCCGTGCTCTTGGGGCTCCAGTCGGCTCGGCCCTGTGACTCTGCGGAAAAGTTGAAATAGGCGAAAGGCAACAGCGGCACCGGGCCTCCGAAAGAGCCGGACAGCTCATTGAAACCGAAATCCATCGAGCGCGGCATCACCCCATCGGTACGGTAGCGGACATTGCCGGTGTACTGCTCGGAGCCTTCCTTGGTCACTATATTGATCACCCCGCTCTTGGCAGTGCCGTACTCGGCGTTGAACCCGCCGGTGATGACCGTGATCTCCTCCACTGCATTGGTGTTGACATCCAGCGGGCTATTGTCGGGCTTGACGTCCGTAACATAGGTAGTCAGCTCGGTTAAAGAGGTTTTCCCGACCAGGGGAGGCATGGTGGGCTCGGTGCCGAAATTCTTCATCAGCACCCCATCGACATAGACCGCTTCCTCGCCCACACGGCCGCCGCGGATGGAGATCTGGCCGCCCTCCCCCTTGACAACTCCGGCCTGCATGTTGATGATGTCATCGATATCCGACACCGGCAGGGCCTCGATCTCAGCGCTGGTCTGCCTCTGCTTGGTTACAGTGTTGTCGCGGATAATCAGCGGCTCGGCCTCGCTCTCGATGGTAATTCCTTCCAGGGAGACCACGGTGGAGCTTATCTCGAAGTTCACCCGGGCGGTCTGTCCGGCGAGGATCAGCTTGTTCTGTACGGTGGTTTTCTGGTAACCGGTGAAAGCCGCGGTGATATTGCGCTGTCCCACCGGCACATTGAGGATGAAGTAGTACCCGTCATCGTTGGTCACGTTCCCCAGGCGGGTGCCGTCCACCAACAACTGGGCCCCTGCCAGGGGCGAGCCGGTATCCCTGTCCCGGACATACCCCTCAATCTTGCCTGTGTCCGTCTGGGCCAGGACAGTCGAGGCCGCCGGCGGCAGGGAAAGCAAGAAAGTCACCAGACCGATGACGCAACCTGACCTGAGCAGATCATTCATTTTTCCTCCGGATTTGTCTGGTTGCTGCAGCCGATTCGAAATACACCCCGCCCTGCATGCAAACCTCTTCTCGTGCATAGGCCATTCTCCTCAGATGGGAACCGTTAAGATGAAAAAAATCATTGGGAAAGTTATGGTTGTTGGGGAAACGGAACGTTAAAGCCCGTGGTCTTCGTCCACGTCGGCAAGCGGTTTCGCCTGCCGGCATACCGTGCCCGGAACCTGGCAACCCGCTTGTCTGCCTAATAGAGCTCATTTTTCGAGCCGGATGTTGCCCGAGTTTTTCGCGGCCCGGCCGGGTGGTCGGCTCAGGGGCAGAGGCCCCGGATGATGCTCAGCAGGAGCGAGACCGCGTCTGACACCGAATACTCCCCGTCCCCGTTCCAGTCCGCAGCCGGGTCCATCGGGTTGTCGCGGCCGAGCAACAGCAGCTTGATCACGTCCGAGATATCCTTCTTACCGTCTCCGTTGATGTCGCACGATTTACGCCCGGCGCCCCCCTGTACTTCGTAGGCCCCCAGGCTGGGGGAATCCACTGGCCTGGGGTCGCCCGCGAGGTCGGTCTCCACCCCGGCCAGGGGCACTCCGGCCCAGGCCGCGGGCGATGAGGGCAGCAGGCGGTAGTCGTGCGAGGAGACATCGGCAAAAGAGCTTTCTGTAACTGCCAGGTTCGAGGAGTCTAGGGCCATGCTGGGCAGGGCGGGGATCTCATCGGCCAGGAACAGGCAGTTTATTATCTGCATGCCGGTATAGATCCCGGCACTCGGCGACCTCTCCATGAACTGTCCGATCTCCAGGCCGAAAGTGCTGTTATAAACGTGCACGTCCTTGACATGCTCCTCGACCCGGAAGGCTTTTTCACAGCCGTAGACCAGCGAATTGGTGATCGTTACCAGGGCCCCGCCGAGGGACCCCCGGAGACGGTAGGCGATCTCGCAGTCGTAGACCTCGACCCGGTCCAGGACACACTCGACCTTTTCCTTGATGTTGAAGGCTGCACGGTTGCCGATGTATCCCCTGGCCCAGCCGTGGGCCTTGATCCCGCGCAGGACCAGCAGGGGGCGCTCGAGGTCCTTGTACCTGGAGTATTCCTGCTCGACCTTGGTGTCTATGGCGTTCTCTCCCGGTATCTCCCCGGCCTTCCAGAGGGCCGCATCCTCGGGCAGGGGGCCGGTCCACAGGTGGCAGTCCTCGATCAGCACGTCATCCCAGTAAGGCTCTGTGCTGCGGTCAGGGTCGGCCTGGAAGCAATCCCCGGTAACGTAACAGATCTCGCAGTTACGGATCACCAGGTGCCTGACCTCGCTGGCCACGATGCCATGGGCGTCCTGCTGGTCGTCGTAGGTGCCTGCCAGGTGGTGGTGGACCTTGCAGTTTTCGATCAGGATCCAGTCTCCCCCGGTAATGTCGATGCCATCGCGCATGCTGTTGCGGATCTCGCAGTTGCGCAGCACGGTCGAGTCAGCGTCGCCGCCCCTGATCCTGACCACGTCGCGCGCCCCGAAACCGCCGTCGAGGATAAATCCCTCGATCACGAAATGTTTCCTGTAGTTGTCCACCAGGTAATAGCTGTCGTTCTCCGGGGAGCGGTAGACCAAGGGACGGTCTTCCGTGTTACCGGCTGCGCCCAGGAGCACGACCGGCGCGCCGAACAGCCCGTCGCGCGGAGGGTTGACCTGTTCCTCGTAGGTCCCGGCCGCCACCAGGACCGTGTCTCCGGGCTGAGCCGCCTCGAGGCCCTCGGTGATCGTACCGAATGGCCAGGACTCGCTCCCGTCACCGTAGGTCTCGCCGGCCAGGACATGCCAGGTAGAGGCGTACAGGGTGAAAGCGGGAGCCAGGACGGACAAAAAACAGGCGGTTAGTAATCTCCTTGCCATCATCTCGGGCGATCCTTTCAGAAAAAACGGGGAGCCGGCCCCGGCGGGAGTATCCGGACAGGGCCGGGCCTTTATCGTATCTCGACAGCCTGAACAGCTCTCCGGGCATGAGAGCTGTTTAATACCCTCAGGCATTATCTTACAAATTAGTAACTTTATTAGCGTTAAAATACCATTGGCCTTTCAATAATGAAGATATTTTTCTTTTTTTATTGACATTAATTTTTCATATTCGTAATGTAAATACCGGGCATAGAATCTACAAGAAAAATTGCGCCCCGGCGCTTATCCGCTCGCCCAGCCTGAATTAGCCGGCGAGACCATCCCTCGCGGCTTGCCGCGGATAGTCTTCAATACCATACCGGCCGCTGCGCAACGAACAAGGACCGAGAAATGAAAACCTTTTTCGAGACCGAAGGATTCGGCAAACAGGAGTATTACCGGTCGATTATTTTCGACATCGTCAGGAAATCCAGGCAAATCACCCGAGCGGAAATCTCGCGTCTCTATGGTATCCGGCCGGCGGCGGTCACCCAGATCGCCTCGGACTTCCTGAGCCGGGGAGTCTTGAGAGAGGCCAGGAAGAACCGTTCCGGGAAAGGCCGCTCGCAGCTCGGTGTCAACCCCGACCTGGCCTGCTCGGTCGGTCTGGAGCTTGGCCCGGGCTACATCAAGACAGTGGTGATGGATGCCGCTTATGGGATCAGCGCCGAAGACAAAACCCGTATTCCTGTCGAATCTGGTGAAAACACCCTCATTCCCCTGATCCTGACCTGCCTGGAAGCTGTCATTTCCACCCATACCCGCGATAATTTGAAAGGCATCGGCTTTGCGGACCCCGGCCTGGTCGACCCGGCCAAAGGAGCCTCGCTGATGACCTCGATACTGAGGAACTGGAAAGGGGTCCCGGTCGGGAAACTCATCGAGGAAAAATTCGGGGTCCCGGTGCTGGTTCAGGGAGCCAACCATGTCAGGGCCCTGGCCGAGATGCTTTTCGGCAAAGGCAAAACAGCCCGGAATTTCATCTATATCAACCTGAGTGTCGGGGTGGGAGCCAACCTGGTGATCGACGGCAGGATTTATCACGGAGCAAGCAACCTGGCCGGCGAATTCGGCCACACCATTGTCAAATTGGACGGGCCTTACTGCAACTGCGGCGGCAGAGGCTGCCTGGAGACTATCTGCGGCAAGCTGGCTATCGCCAGGAGCGCTGCAGAGAAAATAAAATCCGGGGCCGGATCGGTCCTTGCCGAGATGGTCGAGGGCGACCTGGAGCGCATAACCGGCCCGCTGGTCGTCGAAGCCGCCCAGAAAGGAGACCGGCTCGCCCTGGATGTCATTTACGAGGCCGGCAAATACCTGGGCATAGCAGTGGTCAACCTGATCAACGTGCTGAACCCCTCGCTGATCGTTTTCGGCGGGAGCATGATGAAAGCCGGCGACCTGCTCCTCGAACCGGTCGAAAGAATGGTGAGGACCCGCGCCTTGAAGCATGCCGCCGAAAACCTCAGGCTGGAAGTCTCCGGGCTGGGAGAATACATCGCGGCCATCGGAGCCGCCGCACTGGTGATGGAAGAATTTTTCAAGCCGGTGAAACTGGAAAAAAACAGCGATAAAAAGGTCCTGTCCAAGCTATCCCTGTGAATTGAAAGGCCGAGCGCATTCCGGAGCGGCTTGCCGCACCGGTAAACGAGCGAATATAAATAATCGATAAATGCCT
>JAFGTO010000327.1 GCA_016934095.1 Candidatus Glassiibacteriota bacterium | reverse complement strand
GGGCGTGAGGGCCGCCGAGTTCCTCACCATCCCGGTGGGCGCCCGCGGAATCGGCATGGGGAGCGCCTTTTCGGCTGTGGCGGACGATATCACCTCGATCTGGTGGAACCCGGCCGGACTGGGCTTCCTCGAACAGCGCGAGGTGATGGTCACCCTGGTGGACTATACCATGGACCTGACCTACAGCTATGCGGGCTTCGCCTCGCCTGTGGGCGACGGCAGCCTGGTGGTGGGCGGCTTCCTGGGCTACCTGGATGTCCCGGACATGGAGATCACCACGATTGCCAGACCGGAGGGCACGGGCAGCTTTTTCAACGCCTATGACCTGCAGATGGGCGGCTCCCTCGCCTACAACCTGTCCGACCGCTTCGTGGGCGGCCTCAACCTGAAGTACGTCCACCAGGACATGTGGAACAACATAGGCGGGAGCGCTTTCGCCATCGATGCCGGGGCGATCTACCACACCGAGCTGATGAACCGCGAGATCAGGTTCTCTTTCGCCATCCAGAACCTCGGCACCAACATCACCATGAACGGCCCCAAGCTGCTCTACGAGGTCGGGGCCGAGGACAGGGATGGCGCAGTCCCCACGGGGTACGAGAACTTCACCAATGAATCGACTTCCGATGCGGGGGATAATCTCATTCCATACGCCACCTCCCGCAGGAACACCCGCCAGATGTACCTGAAGACCCATACTTACCGCCTGCCCACGGTGGTCAAGATCGCGCTGTCGTATAACCTCTATACCAGCGAGAAAGCCAACTGGCTGGCCTCGGGCGAGCTCTGGCGGCCCAGCAATATCCCGATAGCCTATGTCACCGGCACGGAGCTGACCTATAAATTCAACCCGGTGGTCAGCGCAGCACTACGCATGGGCTGGAAAGTCCAGATGGATGAGTACACCGGCGGCGTAGACGAGATGGGATGGGCTTACGTCGGCGAACCCCCCGCCTACCGTGGCATCAGCTTCGGCGGCGGGTTCAAGCGCGCATTCGGCGGGAGGTTTGTCGAGTTCAACTATGCCTATCAGAACAAGGGCTTGCTTACCGCGGATAATTTCTTCACCATTACCTTCGGCTTCTGATAAGCGCCGGTTGAACCCGGGCGAAAAAAACTCCCGGTCCCCCAAGCGGGGCCGGGAGTTTTTTTATCTTCTTTCCAGGGCCCTATCCCATGGCCTGGATCTCTTCCAGGGTGTACTGCCTGCCGCCGTCCTGGCTGGAGTGGTAAAGCATGAACGCGGCGAGGGAGGGCCGGCTGGCGCTGGCCGCATCCATGACCGGCCTGGTGCCGTTGCGCACGCAGTCGAAGAAATGCTCCACCGCCTTGACCGAGGCGTTCCTGGTGGTGGCCGAGCGGTAATCCACCAGCTTGTCCGGCTCGGTGATCGGGGCATCGCTGACGTCGAGCGACTGGCCCAGTTTCACCTTGGTGAACTTGTGCTGTACCCCGACACTCTGGAGGTGCCGCGTTTCTTTTTCCCAGAAGATGCGGAAGGCATCCCCCATGAACTCGATAGTGCCGTGGGTGCCGTGAATGGCCCAGCAACTGCCCCAGCGGGCGTTGCAGAAAGTACCGCTGACCACCCCGAGCACGCCGTCCTCCATCTCCATGTAGCCCATCAGGCTGTCGTGGTGCTCGCGGCCGTCCTTGTAAAGGATGATCTCACCGCCGCAAGAACCGCGGACCGGCATGGTGCCGAGAATATCCAGCATCATGTCGATCTGGTGAGTTAATAGCTCGGTCAGGATACCTCCGCAGTATTCACGGTACATGCGCCAGTTGAGCACCCTCTCCCATTTCGGGTCTTCTAGTTCTTTGCGCCAGGTCTGGTTGCGGTCGTAATGGAGGTAGAACTGGGTGATCTTGCCGAATGCGCCGCCCTGCACCAGACTCTTGGCCTCGGCGAAAGAATCGAGCATGCGGCTCTGGTAGCCCACCAGGTAGACCCTGTCGCTTTGCCCGGCCGCAGCCATCATCTGCTTGAGCTGTTTCATGTTGAGCGCCATGCTCTTTTCGCTGAACACGTGCTTGCCGGCCTGGAGTGCGGCCACGCTGCAGGGCACGTGCAGGAACAGGGGCGGCGCCACCACCACCACATCGACATCCTGCTGCCCGACCAGCTTCTCCCACTGCTCGTGCGCACGGACCTTGTCGTTACCGGAATCCTGGACACCCTGCTGCAGGTGCGGAGGGTAGATGTCGCAGACATCGGTTACGGTAACACCCTCTTGCTCAGCCATCAGACGGGTCAGGTAACAGCCCCGGCTGCCGGTGCCGATCACTCCGACATTTATCCGGCCGTTCAGGTTCTGGCCCCTCAGCAGCGCAGGTGCACCCGCGGCGGCCAGCGAGGCCGCCCCGACAGCCATGGCGGAGCCTGATTTGAGAAAATCCCTGCGCGAAAGTTGACCGGCTCTTTCCATTTTTGCCATTAATCCTCCAGAGTTCTTTGCCATTACATCCTTAGAGTTTATTATGACTTGAAATACACGATTTCAGCAGTCTGCTCTCAGCGCCGCTACCGGGCCAGCACCACCTTGCGGTCTGCGGGGACAAAGCCGGAGAAGGCCACGAAATCCCCCCGGGGCTGCTGCCTGGTTATCCCGGGCGTCAGGCTGCGGTACTCCTCACCCCTGGTGTCCAGGTAGAGGGTTATCGGCGAGCCCTCGACCGCGGTAATAAGAAAGGTCATCTTGCCTGCCCCGGACTGGGCCTCGACCCGGTCCGCACCGCGGAAGTACGCCAGGTGCGACTTTTTCTGCTCGGGAGCGACCAGCAGGATCCTGGCTACGCCCAGGGTGAGGCTTACCGGTATCTTCTGCAGCTCTTTCAGCGAATAGGATCGTCCGTCCAGGTACCGGCCGCCGATCAGGTCGACGACCCGGTAGCGGACGCCAGCTTTCAGGCCCAGGCTTTCCGGCAGGTGGATGCCGAGAGTATCGCTGATCACCGGCCTGTCGCTCCAGGCCAGGGCCGAGGAGTCCTGGGTCATCAGGAAGCCCAGGTGCACCATCAGGCGGCCGTCCCGGGCGAAAGCGGTTACCTGGGAGCCGGGTCGGGCCAGGCTGATAATCTCGCGGCTGTCTAAAGCGCTGAAGCGGCGCGCCCGGTCGACCTCGAAGAAACGCAGCAGCTCCCAGTAGATGCGGTTGAACCCCAGCTCGGACCTGGGATCGCCCGGGTCGGCGGAAGCCCAGTCATCGAAGATCCGCGAGTTGTCCCAGCTCTTTCTCAGGCGTAGCGAGAACCCGAAAGTGGCGCAGAAGTTGAGCATGTCGACAGGGTCCTGGTACTGGCGCCACATGATCGACGACTGGACCCCCTGCCGCTTGCCGTTCCAGGTGCTCACGATAGTCTCGCCCGGCAGGACCAGGGGGTTGTTGTTCTCTCCCAGGAGCCGCATGTCGAACCAGGAGAGGTTAGTCGAGGAGATCAGGTTGTTGGAGTTGAGCAGCATTATCCCGTTGCCGTCCGTATGGCTGGCCACCACCCGGCGGAGCCGCTTGGCGAAGTCGTGGTAGCCATCGGTGACAAACCTTCCCAGGTAGCCGCCGCAGCCGTGGCGAGGATTGTTGCAGTGGCGGGTAATGAACCAGTGGTCCACGTAGAGGCCGTCGAAATCGAACTCCGTCAGCAGGGCATCGCACTCGCGCTCGACATGCTCGCGCCAGCCCTCGGCGCCGAAACACATCAGGGAGGTGTGTTGTGCGTACTCGATGGCCTTGGAACACATCCAGTCGGCGGCGTGCTCCTGGTATCCCGGGGCGG
>JAFGTO010000326.1 GCA_016934095.1 Candidatus Glassiibacteriota bacterium | reverse complement strand
TTGGAATCAATCACCCAGCGACCTCGGGCGTCTATCCACTCGCCGGCATTGACGTTCGGAATCGTTCCAACGACAGTAACTAACTCATGGCGCCCACGAACCTTCACGCGAAGCACAGCGAACCCCGATTCCGAGCTATGAAAAGTGACTCGCTCGATTAGCCCGGTGACATGTTCTGGCTGATCTTGATCGATGGTAGTATCCGCCTGGGTCGAATCAGTTGGTGATGATAAGGATAACTTAGAAAAAATATCAGGTTCGAAGTATCCAGGCAAGGAAGGCAAGAATTATTCAGAAGGCTTTTTTACGGGCAGTTAAACTCTCTCAATTGACACCAATGTCACGGTTGAATGGTTGTGTCTATTTGTGGCAGGCATTGGTGTAAATTGGTGTCGATCCGTATTGAACAGTATCATTGCCTAAAATGCGCAGATGCAGCATCCATGCGCCTTTGGCCTTGATTTTAATGAAGATGCAAAACTCGAAAAATGTTTCTAAATTCGCTTGACATGCAAGAGGTCACTGGTTCGATTCCAGTATCGCCCACCATTGTAAAGAAAGGACTTGCGACAAATCGCAAGTCCTTTCAATTTTTCACTCAGATTATTTTCCAATTCTGCTTTTTCCTTGCCTGTATTCACTCCTGAAGACTGTAAAACAGTTGATATTTTTCTCTCAACCGCTATTATTTCAAAACCACAGTTTCCCGAGACTTTATCGACCGGTAATGTTAACCACGGGCAAAAGCCATGAGCCTCAATCGCCGCCAACTGCTGAAAACCTTGATGCCTCTGCTCGCGCTGGGACACGCCTGCCGTCCCGGAGAGAAAAAAATCCGTCCGAATATCCTGCTGCTGATGTCCGACAACCAGTCCTGGAACCACCTCGGCTGTTACGGCGACCGGGTGGTACGCACACCTGATATCGACCGGATTGCGGAGCAGGGAGTAAAATTCAGCCACGCTTTCTGCGCGGCCCCGTCGTGCAGCCCGGCGCGGGCCGGCATGCTGACCGGCCAGGATATCTGGCGTCTCGAAGAAGGAGCGAACCTGTGGGGGATCCTGCCTGACAAGTTCCCCTTCTACACAGACCTGCTGGAAGACTCGGGGTACTATGTCGGCTCCCAGGGGAAGGGCTGGGGACCGGGCTCCGTGGCCGACAGCGGTCGCGAGTACAACCACGGCGGCAGGTCGTTCCCGTCGTTCGGCGAGTTCCTGCAGGGCAACTCTGAGAACCGGCCCTGGTGTTACTGGTTCAGCAGCCAAAATCCTCACCGCCCATACGAGGTCGGCTCGGGAGAGTCCTCAGGGATGGACCCGGCCGAAGTGGAAGTGCCGGCGTACCTCCCGGACAACGTCGCTGTCCGGGGAGATATCTGCGACTACTATTATGAGATCCAGAAGTTCGATACGGAAGTCGGGGAAATCCTGGAGCTGCTCGACGCCTCAGGGCAGCGGGAAAGTACTCTGATCGTGATCTGCAGCGACAACGGCTGGCAGATGCCGCGGGGGCTGGCGAACCTTTATGATTTCGGGACCAGGGTCCCGCTGATTTTTTCCTGGCCGGGTCAAATTCCCGGTGGAAGGTCGGTCGAGGATTTCGTCAACCTCAATGACCTGGCCCCCACGTTCCTCGAGATCGCCGGGCTGCCCGTTCCCGGGCAGATGACCGCCAGGAGTCTAACCGGCCTGCTGTTCAGCTCCCGTTCCGGCCGGGTCGATCCATCCAGGGACCGCGTGTTCACCGCCCGCGAGCGGCACGCAATGTGCCGGATGAACGGCCTGGGTTATCCGGGACGGGCGATAAGGACCAGGGATTTCCTCTTCATCAGGAACTACGAGCCGGAGCGCTGGCCCGGCGGTGATCCTCCACTGTACGGTGACTGCGACTCTCACATGCTTCACTACCCGGCCCCGACCAAGCTTTACCTGCTCTCGCACAAAGATGACCCTGAGGTCGCACCGCTGTTTGAGCTGGCGTTCGGCAAGCGCCCGGCAGAGGAGCTGTTCGACCTGCGCAGCGACCCGGAACAGATGCACAACGTGGCCTTTTCGGAAGACTATGCCGCGCAGAAAGCGGAGCTGTCCGCGGCGTTGGACGATTACCTCACGGCTAGCGGCGACCCGCGAGCCACCGGCCGGGAGCTTATATGGGAAAAGGGGAGGTATTACGAGGTGGCTGATTTCAAGCCGAGACCCAGCCGGGAAGCGATCGAGGCTCTAGGGCTGGAGGAGGAATATAACTACTTCCCCGAATGAGCCGCGGGTCATTCGGCGCCGCTACATTTGACCTGAAAATGCAAAAGATCTCCCCCGGACCCCCTCCCACCTTCCAAAACTTCTTGGACTGTTTTTCAGTATTGTCCGGTTAAGCGCGACAATAATCCCGGCAAACAGAGGAATACCGGGGGAATGAGCCGAGATATCGTCTTTCGGGATTTGAAATTTCCCCCAAACCGTAACGTAATATTTACCCTTTCCCCCGCCACAGTTCCATTTAAACCGGACAGCATTATATCAGACCCTTAAATGGCAGCGGCTGTAAACCTGGTGCAGCCTTCATCCGTGCACAAGTAATCTTACCTGTCCGTTACCGCCGCAAAGATCTTCTCCAGGAACTTCCCCCGCACCTCTTCCCACATCTCGTTGTGGCCCCGCCCGGTCCTCAGGGCGATCAGGTCCAGCGAGGGCACGATGTAGGCCCAGTTAAGCCCCGAGCCGGCGATGCGGAACATGTCCTTTGGATACTGCTCCCCGAAATAACCATCCGCATTCGAGCGCATGTTCGGATAGAGCGGGCTGGTCCTGAAACGCCGGATCCAGGAGGCAGGCACAAGCCGGCTGTCCCCCCACCTGCCGTCCCGCAGCAGCAAATAGGCGAAGCGCGCGTATTCGCGCGGGGTCACCCGCAGTCCTCCGGCGCTGAACCAGCGGATACCCGGGCCCGGGGGTGCGTGGTAATCTATCCCGCTGAATCCGAGCGGCCCGAGCAGCCGCTCCCAGAGGAAATCGCCGGCAGGCTTGCCGTAGACGTTCTGCAGCACCAGGCCCAGGTGGCAGAAACCTACACTCGAATACGAGCTGGAAACCATGCCCCAGGCATCCCTGGCCTCGAAATCCTCGGGGTGCCCGGGCCTGAAATAGAGCCCGGCGGTCTGCGGCCACCGGCTGTCATGGCCGAGGACCCAGTCCGTGTAGTCGGTCCACTCGTTCCGGCCCATTTCCACTTCCTCCCCGGAGCTTTTTCTCTCAGGGCAGAGGCCCGAGGTATGGCGGAAAACCTGCTCGAAAGTGATCAGTGCTTTCAGCGAATCCGAGAGCGGGTAGCCCTGCGGCAGCCAGCGCGGGTCGTAGACTTTGCTGTCCGGCCCGATTTCCAGACCGAGCCTGCCGCTGCGGCTGTCCTCGTTCATGATCCCGAAACAGGCCAGGGCGAAAGACTTCCCGTTGGAGGAGATATAAGTCCTGAAAGTCGCGGCCCCGGGCACGTTGTACCATTCCCCGACAACCCAGCCTCTCCTGATCACCAGTATCCCCTTGTACCCGGCGTAGGGCATCCAGCCGCTGTTCGGCACGGAGAGGTTGTAGCGGCCGAACTCCTCCAGTTTGTCCGGGTCCAGACCCAGCGAGCGAACAAACTGCGGGTCGGTGTTCTTGCGCCAGCCGCCGGCGGATTCGGCCGGGGGGTAATAAGCGCTTAGCTCTCTCGCACTGTCACCCGGCTCAGGGCCGCATCCCGGCGCAAGCACGCCGGAAACGAGCAGGATCAATGAAAGCCCGGATATTTTCATGCTTCACCTTTCGAGGCCGAACGATGCCTGTTCGATTGTCAGCATTTCCCCGGGAGAGGCCTTGACCGCCCTGCCGTTGACGACCACTTTCTCCAGGCCGGGCAACGGGGGCACGTGCAGCAGCACTTTTCCCGGTTGATGGCGGAACCCGGCCCGGCAGGAGGCCTCGAGCGCCTTCCTGTCGCCTGAGATCCTGAACGAGACAGAGACCGGGCCGTACCCGGTGGGCATGTTCTCGAACCTGGTCTCGAAGTCCGACTTCAGCCATGCCAGCGGCACCAGGCGCAGCAGGTGCAGCTCTCCCTCCACCAGTTGGTCGTCGACCACGCTCAGGCGCACCAGGTCGGCCAGCAGCGGGACTGCGAAGACATTGCCGTAGATCCCGTGCCGGGTCTCGCAGGAGATATAACTCTGGCGCGAGAGCGCCCCGGCCAGCAGGCTGTACATGCCTTCCAGGAACCGGCGGCGGTCCCCGAGCTGCCAGGAGTGGTAGACATTCCAGCTATAGCAGGGCTCGCAGCTCGAGATCTCGCGGACCAGCACCGGGCGCTGCCAGCAGTTGCCCCCGGGGTCGAACACCCTGGTGTTGGGGCCTTCGCGGAAGAAAGCCAGCGAGGAGCGCATCAGCGGGTCATCCGCTTCCAGCAGCCCGGCCCAGACCAGGAACAGCGGGCCGGTGTCCAGGTAGAAGGCATGGAAAATGTCCCCGCCGGCGGACAAGGAGAGAGGGACCAGGGGATGCAGGACACCCTCCCGGTCGGTCCAGCGGGGCATGGCGGATGCGGCCTCCCTCAAAGCCCCGGTAAAAGCCTCCCTGTAACCGCGGGCCTCCAGGGCGAACTCCTCCGCCCGCGGGTGGCCGACCCGCTCGAGCAGCCTGACTGCGGCGGCAAGCCCCTTGTAATTCCAGCCGATGTTCCAGACAGACTGGTTGGGGACCCTGCGGTCGGTGGCCACTGCCGGCGGCAGCACTCCTTTCACTCCATCGTGGTTCCCGGAGGCCCGGGCCTCCTTGATAAACTCGCAACAGGCGATTACCGCCCCCAGCCAGCGGTCTATGAACCGGCTGTCGCCGGTCAGGAGCGCGTGCCTGCAGACCTCGTAAAGCACTGCGCCGTTGTCCGAGAGCCAGTCTATCGAGGTCAGGCCGGCGGGAGTGGAGAAATATCCGGGGTG
>JAFGTO010000325.1 GCA_016934095.1 Candidatus Glassiibacteriota bacterium | reverse complement strand
GCTTGCCTTTACGAACCTGCCGATGCGCTGTTCGGTGAGGATCTATACGCTGAGCGGGAACCTGGTGCAGGTCCTGGCGCACGAGGGCCGGGTGGCGCAGTTCGACCACAACTGGAAGGGAGGCACCGAGTTCTGGGACATGAAGAACCGGTACAACATGCTGATTTCCAGCGGCTGGTATATCTGGCACGTCAAGGACCTGGCCACCGGCAAAACCCAGATGGGCAGGTTTGCAGTCATCCAGTAAGCTGTTTTTTCCATAAAAACCCTGTAAAGACGGAGGAAAAATGAAGCGCCACTTGCTCACGACAGCATCCATGTTGATTGCCGCTGCGGTAAGCCTTTTCGCACAGGGGCTGGTACCGGATGCGGACACAGGAATCAAGCCGGATTTGATCAGCGGCAGGATTTCCGGGTTCAGCGGTCTGGGTACCCGTTCGGGGGAATTTCTGAGTATAGCGACAGATGCCCGCGGAGTGGCTTTAGGAGGCGCGTACACGGCGTCTACCGATGGCATCGGATCGGTCTATTACAATCCGGCGGGTCTGGGATTTATCACCGGGCCGACTTTCGCCTTTACCACGGTGAACCTGACCCTGGACTTCCAGATAAACCACGCGGCTGGAGTGGTGACTTTTGCGGACGGGGCGGCGATAGCAGGCGGGTTCGCCACCTTCCTGACCATGGACCCGCAGGAGGTAACCACGGCCTACCGGCCCGAGGGCACCGGCGATTACTTTGACAGCTACAGCAGTGTTATCGGCGGGAGTTTTGCCTACAACATATCGGACCGTTTCTCTGCAGGCGTGAACCTTAAATGGATCCACGAGGACATCTGGGACGTTACGGCAAATGCTTTCGCCCTGGATATCGGTGCGAACTACCACACCGAGTTCCTGGAGCGGACCATCCGCCTGGGTCTGGCGATCCGCAACCTCGGCACGAACATGACTTTCAAGGGCAACCGGCTGTACCGCGAGGTCGACCCGTCCCGCCTGCTGGACGATGAAAACCCGCCGAGGGAGATTACTACCAAGCGCCAGACACGCAGCCCCCGCTACGGGAACCTGCGTGCCAGCACTTTCAACCTGCCGACATCTTTGTCGATGGGCGTAATGTACCAGGTGATAAGCAGGGAGTACGACGGGTTGATGGTGTGCGGGGACTACAGCCAGCCGAACAACCTGGACTACACTTTCAATGCCGGCACCGAGTATTACCGGGTCCTGAAAGAAGGTTACCGGGTCGCCGGGCGTTTCGGCTGGGAGTTCAAGGGAGATGAACTGGATTACCAGATGCAGGCTGTCAAGGACGGCGAGTTCCAGTATGCCACGGAGACCTACGTGGATGAGGTGGGCCAGACCCAGACCCAGGAAGTGGCGGTAATGGAGACGGTGGATGAAAGCGAGCTGTTGCGGGGACTGAGTCTGGGTGCAGGCTTTACCCACGAGTTCTCCACTTTCAGCCTGAACATTGACTATGCTTACCGTCATACCGGCCTGTTGGGTAACTGGCAGTTCATAACGGTGAGCCTGGGTTTCTAGACCCTGTTGGTGTTGATTATCCATGTGGATATATATTGGCTTATTTTACTTTCATTTTGGAAACTTTAATTAACAATTGTAAACCATGAGCTGCAGAATATCCCAACCACCAAACAGAGTCGACTTGGAGGAGAAAATGTTGAAAAACCGAGTTTGCGTCCTTTTAGCACTGGTTTTGGCGACGATACTGCTCACTTCTTCCTACCTGGCGGCGCAAACCGCCTCGGGCAAGCTGGAGGGGTTTGTGCGCGACAAAGAGACCGCTCAGCCGCTGGTAGGCGCACAGGTATCGGTCGAGGGGACCAGGCTGGGAAATGTCACTAATGAGGACGGGTATTATTTTATCCTCAACGTTCCGCCCGGGCACCGTGATGTAACAGTTACCTATACCGGTTACCAGAAAGTCACCCAGCAGGGTGTGCGTTTTCTGGCTGGCCACACGACGACCCTGAACTTGGTCTTAAGCAGTACCGTGGTTCAGCTCGATGGGATAACCGTGGAAGCCGAGGCGGAGCCGTTGATCATTCGCGACAACACCATGACCAAGCAGCGCCAGACCTCCGAGGAAATCGCCTCCCTGCCGGTCAACAGCATCGATGAGATAGTGAACATGCAGGGTGGTGTGGTGGGCCAGCGCGGCGGGAGGTTTTCTTTCCGCGGCGGACGTGTGGGCGAGGAAGCGGTTTATGTCGATGGGGTCCTGGTCAAGAACTTCGCCGCCGAGCCTACCATGCCCCCGATCATGGCCGTGGCTTCTTTCAACTCGCTCTATCCCCGTCAGAGTACCCTTGAGCCTGACAATAGCCCCCTGGACGTGAATACCAACGCGGTGGAAGAGATTACTATCATCACCGGCGGGTTCCAGGCGGAGTACGGGGACGCGAAGAGCGCGGTGATCAACATCGTGACCAAGGAGGGCACCGAACAGTATTCCGGCACGGTACGCTACCGCACCGACGGGGTGATGCCCAGAAAAAGCGATTTCGGCTTCAATGAGATTCAAACCAATATCGGCGGCCCGGTACCCTACTTGCCGTTCGCCTATTTCAACGGCTCGATGGAGTTGCAGGGCCGCAAAGACTGGTCGCCGAGCGATACCCGCGACGAATACGGTTTTCACTCGGTGAACCAGACCGTGGTCAACCGCATCAACTCGATCATGGGTCCTGATTACCGTCAGGCCAGTCTCCAGGAATTCGAGGAAAACCTCTCGGTGACCGGCCTGCCCAACCCGGTGCGTGGAGAAGGCGCTTTCGGGGACAAGTATCTGTTCAGCGAGAAGATTACCTACAGCCCCATCCGTCAGGTGAAACTCCTGCAGACTTTCAATGTCAGCCGTTCTCAGTTGATGGACTACAATTATAACAACACTTTCAACCTGGACCGCAACGAGCTGGTGCGCTCGAAGGTATACAACCTGCTGATCGGCGGGGACTGGAACATGGCCCAGACCTCGCGCCGTCAGGCCACCATCAACGTGCGTTTCGCCTGGATGAAAGACGCGAGAAGATCTGGTCAGCCCTGGCAGCCCGGCTGGGAAAATCGCAACACCATCGGCTCGTTCGGCATTAAAGATATCAAGATGTGGCCCGAAGTGGCGGTCGAGGATATCGAGGCTTTCCTGCGCAACGATCCCTGGATCCAGTTGAATCCCAACTATAACGCTATCCTGGATACGCTCGATTATATGCAGTGGCTGGATGCGGACGCCAACGGCCAGGTGGACTACTGGGATTACGATACAGAGACTTTCGACAGCCGGATGGGCAGCCTGGTGCGGGAGGCTTTCGGGATCACCCCGTACGGCCGTGCAGTCGATCTTCCCCAGAACCGCGGCCCCTGGGGGGTTGTCGGCAGCCACTGGAGCGACCCCCTGGATAACAGGCTGGACCTGACCTACGCCAGCAGTGGAGATGAGAAGTATAACCTCAAGTTCGACTTCGACACCCAGGTCAACCGCACCAACCGCGCCAAAGCCGGTGTGGATGTCAAGTATTTCATGCTGAACAATTTCAATGCCGGCTGGACCAACCCGACGGCCACTATCCTGGACAACCAGCCTTATATAGTCAGCGGTTACATCCAGGACCGTCTCGACCTGGGTGATTTCGTCTTCGATATGGGCTTCCGGATGGATTATCTCGACCCGAAAGGCACCGAGGTTCTTTCCATCAAGAGAGGGATCGATGCCACCCTGGAGCGTCATACCCGCAAGCTGACCGAGATCGCTCCGCGTGTCGGCGTGGCTTTCCCGGTGACCGACCGCACCCAGGTACGTTTCAGCTTCGGCCATTTCTACCAGCCGCCATCCTGGCGTTTCCTGCTGCGCGGGGACCGCCAGGGCTTGAGAAGGGCTACCCTCGACTACTCGAAGACGATCATGTTCGAGTCGGGTTTTACGGCCATGCTCTCGGATGATATCGTGCTCGACGTGGTCGGCTACAACAAGGACGTCCAGGGCGATTTCGCCTATCGCCGGGTGATCCTCGAGACCGGACAGACCGAGAAAGTCGCCATCACCAATATGGACTACGGTAATGTCAAGGGGTTCAACGCGGATTTAAGGGTAAGCTGGGGCCAGTATTTCAACAGCCGCACCAGCTATACCCTGCAGTTTGCACGCTCCACCGGCACGGACCCATCGTCCAAAGAGAGCTCCCTGGCAACCAGGATGGACCTGACTACCCTGACACTGACCGACTTGCCCGCTTTCCTCGACCCGCTGGGCTATGACCGTACGCACCAGATAAGCCTGCAGGCATACCTGATGCTCCCGCGGGATTTCCGTCAAGGTACCATGGTAGGAGACATTTTCAAGAATACCAATCTCTCGGTTACCGCACAGATTAATTCCGGGACCCCGAGCGATAATTTGAGGTACGAGGGCCGTCAGACCCTGGCCCTGGTCAACGCCCTGCATAACCCGACTTATAAGAATGTCAACCTGCGTTTCGGGAAGATGTTTCCCCTGGGTGGACGCAGGAGTATCAGGATTTTCGCCGATATCAGCAACCTGTTCTACAACCGCAACTTCCGCTCGATGGTCGACCCCAGCTGGCTGCAGCAGGTCAATGACGATATCGCCCAGCGCGAGTCCCGCACCCCGGATTACGGCGCGCGGGAGATTTTCTGGCTGCCGATCGTGATCAGCGACGTTCCGGAAGTTGCCCGCGCCGAGGGCACCATACAGCGCGACCAGCAGATGTGGTGGCTCTCACAGCACGACCTGGATTCCGACGGCACGGTATCCAGCGATGAATGGCGGATCATGCAGCTGCTGGACAGGGTGTCCGGCAGGGGGCCCAGCGGAAGCGCCCGCTGGATTCGCCTGGGAGCGGAGTTCAATTTCTAACACTCTCTGCTGACCACCACATCGAAGCCAAAAGGCGCGGGGCTTGCCTGATGAACAGGAAACTGATCATTATCTTTCCTGCCGTGGTTATCTTTGTCCTCGCAGCCGGCGCCTTCGCCCTTGAAGGCGCCGGCCCGGAGGACATCTACGGCGGGCCTTCCGAAAACCGCAACATCTGTACGCCTTACCACTTCATCCCCCAGGAGCGGCTCTCCCTGAGCTACGACTGGAAACCCGGGCCGGACCTTATCGCGCTCGAGCCGCAGAACTGGACATATTGGACACAGGGCAACAATATCAGCCAGATGGTGACTCCGGATGGCGTTTATAACCTGACATCCGCCTGGCAGCAGGGCGCGCTGGCCTGCATCTATCCACGAGGGTCCGCCTTCAAGATGCTGCTCAGCCACTGTGTCAGAGGCTGGGCTGTCGGGGAATTCAACGCCAGGCAGCCCAAAGATACCATGATGGTAAGCTACATCGGCGGCAGCCAGCACGCCGGCCGGATCTCCACGGACCTGGGTTACCGGGACGACCTGGAGCCCTGGAACGAAAAATACACCGGCAAGACCGACCGGGTGCATGTCAGCACGAGGCCTTCGGATGTCGAAGAATGGCCCGAGGAGTTCAGTGATGAGAACGGCGAGCCGGTAATCATCTCGGATGAAGACGTGGTCATAGTCCATTACTCGGTGGGTTACGCCGCCTGGAACTCGGGACGCGAGCAGCAGGATGCGGTGCAGAGGCCCTTTATCGAGATGCAGGGCAGGGTAATGTCGTTTTCGGCGGCCATCGCCAGGGACATACAGTTCTACGACTACAAGCTGATCAATAAGAGCCAGTTCCATTTCTTCCCGGATATCGGCCCTTATGACGTGGAAGAATACATCCTGGGCCCGGGAGCGATTTTTACCATGGGAGACCAGCCGGGAGGCCAGAAGATAGCTTTCGTACCCGGTTACAGGTTCGGTTTTACCTATGAAGAGACTTTCAGCGACCCGGCTATCACGGGATCGACACCCATGGGCGGTTATGCGGTGATCAGGGCGCTGGAGAGCAGGAGCTATGAAACCGGCGGGATGCAGGAGGCTGAGCTGGCATCTTTTTCCGGGAATGTGGCAGGTGGCTCCTGGGGCTACTATTTCACCGAGATGAGCTCTGGCATGGCCTGGAAGATCGCCAGGCCCCTGGAGCAATTCCGCTATTTGCAGGACCCAGGCACAGGCGACGATCCGGAGAGCCTGGTGCCAGTCGTTTCCAGGGCCAACAACGACAACGTGTTTCAGTATTATTACCAGGGCAGTCCGCTCTGTCCCGGCGATACCTCTTACCTGGTATATGCCCTGGTCTGCGCTTTCCCCTCGGTGGGAGACCCGGCCTCGATGGCCACCAGCCCCGAGGGCCTGGCCCAGGTGGCGGCCCAGCTTATCCAGAATGCGGCCATGGCTCACAGTCTTTATGCCAGCGGCTTCAAGATGCCCCGGCCGCCATCG
>JAFGTO010000037.1 GCA_016934095.1 Candidatus Glassiibacteriota bacterium | reverse complement strand
CTGTACGCAGCTCACCTTGCTCGGCACCTCGGAGGCGACAGGAGTAAAGACCCGCTCCCCGGAACCATCCGCCAGGCTCACGCGGACCCGGCCGGGATCGGTTCCTCCGGAGGACCAGCTCACCACCGCCGCCGAGCTGGTTACGTTGGTAACTGTCGCCGGGCCGATTTCCTCGGCAAAACCGCCCTGGGAACCGTTTACATCCAGCACGATCACCTGCGGGACAGACGGCTGCGCCTGATCCCCACCCGCTCCCGCACCGGCCAGCAGGACACCGGGACCGTTGGGGTCCCAGCTCGATACCCCGGTAACGTTGAAAATATAGCCATCCCCCGGGTCTATCCCGAAATTGGTCCCTACCAGAGCCCCCCCAACCTTCAGACTCTGCTGGTACTGTTGGCCCTCAGCGTTCCATTTGATCACGATCGAGACGTTCGCCACGTTCTGCAGGATCTGATACGCATCCCAGGAATAAAACAGGCCGGCAGCCTGGGCCGGACGGCTGACAAAATACAACCCCGCCCCCGGAAAATTGATCACCGGCAGCTCTTCAGTGTAAGTCCTGCCCTGGAACTTGGGACTGACTTTCGCATCCACCTCGACAAAGTATGCCGCGCCGATCGCGAGGGGAAAGTCGGTTGCACCCACATACTGGCCGGAAACCGCACGGTTGCGCGTCTCCTGGGTGCCGGTGGCAGTGAGATAACGGGTGATCGAGGGAGTACCGCCGGGTATCAGGCCCAGGAACTGGTCCGCCGTGGAGGGCTGGTGCCAGTTCAAATGCAGGGGCAGACCTATCAGGTTCAGGCCGGTATAGAACTCCATCTCGTATTCGACATAGGGGACCAGCGTAACCGATCCGACCGTGTCCGGGCTCGAATCATTGCTGCGCCTGGGGACTTCAATCTGTTCGAAACCTTTCTCCGCTCCATCGATCTCGATCAGGATCGTGTCGCCATCCACGTGAGAAAAACTCCCGCCGCTGACCCTGCGCAGGTTGGCCAGGTTAACCTCCCAGAGGCCACTGCCGCTCACCGTGGTGCTGACCGGCAGCGAGGTGTCGGCCGGGTTTGCACTGCTCACCACCCGCACGGTCACTACCGCGTTCGCAGCCGCACCGCCCGAATAGGCTGCGCTTCCGCTGATGGTATACCAGGTGCCGGTGGAACTCGAATGGGGCAGAGTGCGAAAGCGAAATGCGTCGAGGAAACGGTTCTTCGTCCTGTTCAGACGGTCGATCTTCTTCGGCCGGTACGGGCCGTTCACGTTGCGCAGGCTGTCCGCCGCAAAATATCCCCTGCCCGAGGCAATGATAAACTGGTACTCCGTGTTGGGCGAAAGGTCGTTAAGCTGTACCACGTGAATACCATCCGTGTTCGGAGTCTCATCATCGTATACGACCGCAGCAGAGCGCATCTCCGACAGGCCGCCGTTGTACTCCACGAAAGTGGGGTAATAATTGAACTTGGCCGCATCGGCAAACGCCGTGCTGTGGATGTCCAGCGTATCAGAAGACGAGGCCAGGACGATGCTGTCGGCACCCGTGAAATTGGTCCGGTAGCGGATTGTCGCGCTGCCCGAGGTGATATTAACCACCTCCAGGTTCTCGAATCCGGTCGAGTCGGGTACCACCACGAAGGGATAAGTATCGAACCCGCCGTATATCGCACTGATCAGCTTGATCGTGTCCGGCAGCAGGTAGCTCTGCGATGCATCCTTCGGAGAATTAGGCACCCCGAACGGCACCGAGGCCACCACCCTGGTCTTGGACCAGGAGATGATGTTCGCCTCGAGGTTCTGGCGCCTGCCGCCGCTGGTGGCATAAAAGATAACCTTGCTGGTATCGGAGGTCCCCTCGTTGTATAAACCGAACCCACTGCCGTAAATCGTAAACTCCTGGTTGATCCCGCCCACCGCAGGCTCAACCCGTGAGATGTCAGGCGCAGGGGCCACCCGGAAGTAAATCTGCTGCCCGGTGGACTTCGGCGTCCCCGGATAGTTATCGGTCGCAGTCACCGTGAAATTATAGGTTACCGTGTCTTCCACTGCCGGCGTGAAGATGTTCAAACCCGTAGTGGCATTCAATGTCCCCTGGTGGTTGCCGCTCGCCCCAAAACTCAGCACCACCCCGAGCTGGTCGCCCACCAGGTAGTCGGGGTCAAATACATAACTGCCGAAATAAGTGCTGTCCGTCTGGTTGTTGTTCAGCGAAAAGGGCAAGACCGAACCCACACTGTCATGCACGGAGAGAGCCGCATGAGAGCTGTAGACCAGCGCACTGTCCGGAGGCAGACTGGTGGTATCCCCGTCCCAGATCGGCGCACGGTTGGTGTTACGGACTTTGAGGGCGAACGTGTCGGCCACGATCGAAGATCCGTCCGAGGCCATCACCACCAGGGTATCGGCTTTCTCGCCGACTGTGGCCAGGTTGAAAGGTATCTGCAGACGGATGCGAAAACTGGTCACCGTCCCGCTGCTGACCGCAGAAGTGGTGTCAAAAACCAGCGCATCCGCGGTGCCCTTGCGCTTGATAAACTGGTTGAAACCGGCTATAGCATTGGTGGTGTCGCCGCCCTTGTCCACTTCCAGCAGGCTGTCGCTCCAGAGCATACCCACGGCGATCGGGTCGTTCGCCTCCCCCTGGAGGCTGTCCTGGTCCTCGGCGTAAAGGGTGATCACCACGCTGTCGCCCTCGAACACGCTGAGCAGGGTGTCCGGCTTATTGGCCAGGTAGTTGAAAGTCCTGGTCTGTTGGACCCCGGTCGAGTCGATCCGCAGCATGGTGCGCCTGGTGAAGCGGGGCGGCGGGTTGGGCAGCGAGTCGTTGACCAGGATGAAAAGGCTGTCGATGGCGCTGTCGCCGTAATCGTCGGTGGCCTTGAAAAGGATGACATAGAGGCTGTCGCGGAGCTCGCCCAGGGCGTAGCCCACGTGCGAGGCCCTGGAGGTGTCTCCAATGGTTTCCGAGGTGGTATAGCCGTCGGAAATATTGGCATCGATAAAGCGGATACCGTTGTGGATGTTGTTGTCATAAGTCCCGTCGCCCTGGATGAAACTCGGGATCCAGACCAGGCGGCCACCATTGAATGAGGCTCCTTCCGGCAGGTTAAGAGCGGAAAAAGTCACGTCGTTGGCACCGTAGTCGTACCCTTCCTGGCCGGCTCCAGGCTGGCTTTTCATACCTTTACCGGTATAATCACCGTCAGCATCGTTATCGCCCGTTTCCAGCTTGTTGTTGGGGTCGATAAAGCCGGTGATATTGATCTCCAGGGTGTCGCCTTCATTGATGGCGATGAAGCCGTTGCAGCCCGTGTAGATAAGGTATGTACCTGCATTGCCGTAATCATCAGGGTCAAAATTGGTGTTGTCCCAGTCGTCAGCGGTTATCGGCAGGTTAGCCACGTAAGCTACCCCGGCGCTCGGATACGCGGGGTCGCTGCCGTATTCTGTGCCGCCCAGGGTCAGCCGGCTGCCGTTCGGGTTGCCGTAAGCAATGCGCGTGCCGGTGGCCGGGTCATTCCCGGTGTATCCCTTGAACCCCTTGGTGTTGTCGTCCCCTTTACGGTAGAAAAAATCCCCGCCGTAAAAAATCCTCTTGTTAGCAGAATAGTCATGGTTGATCAGCGAGGAAGCGTTCCCGTCGGCCGGAGAAATAATCTCGAAAGTAGAGGGAACCGGCGCGGTGTTCTGCGCTTGTAGAGCTGCGGCCTGGAACATGAGAACGATGGCAAAAGCGGGGTAAACGAAAAAACGGGAGCGAAGCGACATGGGGTCTCTCCTTGAGAAGTTGGATTCAATCCATTGAGACACAAATAACCCGCCCCTCGGAAAACAAGGGTGGCCTTTTTCCTAACGAGCATTTAGCAACATGCGTGCCATCATTTGCCTAATTTATTTATCTCCTTATTTGAGAATCTCTTATATAATTTAAAAGAAACCGTTTTTTACAATTATCGCCCCTTATGGCAATATTTTCCGGAATATTTTATTTATTATTTTAGATATGCGGTATTATTTTCCCAATGAGGCGGGGCGGAATCAACGGTATGATATTCCAGGGGAAGTAAAGCGAGGAAACCGGTCTCTGTAGGGTGGTAAAGCCTTTATATATATGAAATGGACCGGCTACTTTAGTAATATCATTTTGCGGGTAAGGGTGGTTTCCGGCAGGCTCAAGCGGTAGAGGTATACTCCCGACCCCTGGGGCCGGCCGTGATCATCCAGTCCGTTCCATGCCACGCCGTATCTTCCTGCGGCAAGGCTCCGCTTGACCAGGGTCGCCACTTTCCGGCCCCGCAGGTCAAAGATCTGCAGACAGACGGGTGTGGTGTTGACTGTGGAGGCAGCAATGGTGAAACCGATGCTGGTTTGAGGGTTGAAAGGGTTAGGGTGATTCTGTTCCAGCGAAAAAACGCGCGGCAGGTTCTTGCCGGGAGCATTCCTGGTGTGGGCCGGACTTTCCCGGGCCGGCTGCTCCAGTTTCAGGTCCAGCCTGGCTGGAAAACCGTCTTGCAGGCGAGCCTCGGCTTGCAGCAGGTCATTCCCTGTCAAGGCGACAATCTGCAGGCTGACTGAATCACCGCCGGCCGTCATTTCAGCAAGGCCCTGTGGAAAGTTGGCCAGGTTGACCCACCAGCCGCCCTGGCGGTCGCTGAAAACCAGGAGCCCTTTACCCGCCGAGAGGTCGCTGCCGGCCGGACCGATCCAAAGCGGTTTTTCGGCCAGCGGCCGGTCTTTCTCACCGGTCAGGCTTCCGTAACAGATCATATCGGGCCGTTGCAGCATGGTACTCCGGGGAAGCCGTATATCGGCCCCGCCCAGATCCGGCAGCCGGAATTGAAGACTCCCCGCAGCAAGCTGCGGAGAATCTTCGATTGTCGAGATTTTTTGATTATTTATATTCGCTCGCTTACCTCGCGGCAAGCCGCGAGGGATGCGCTCGCTGTTCAATTCGAAGCCCGGGGGCAGGCCGGAACAGACAATCAAGCTGTATCCGGCCCGGTCGATAACCTCGACACTTGCTCCGGGCGGCAGCTCGAGATTTTCATAAGTCAGGCGGAGATTCCCGGTTAACAGGCTGAAAGAGCTCGCAGTCAGGTCCGAAAGGATCGCTCCCCCGCTCCAGGCCAGCCTCTCCCAGTTGCAGGCACGGGCAGCCGGGTACTGATAATTTCCCGGGTCCGCTTGCGGCGGTGTCGCTGCACCTGCGAGCAGCATACCGGCGGGCAGGGAGATGTTCCAGGACGACTCCTCTGTAATCCTGGCTATGTAGCCGCCTCCCGGCCTCAAGGCGAAAGGCAGGCCGCGGATCTCTCCCCAGGGCAGTTTGAAAGCGCTGAGATACCTCTGATAGCGACTATCCCAGGTATAAATTTCTCTTGCCCCGGGCACCTGCTGCAGGAAAGAAAAAGCATCCCAGTCAACGGTAAGGGAATCGGGCTGCAACGGCCTGGAAAAATAAAAAATGCCTGCTCCGGGAAAGACTATTTCCGGCAGGTCAGAGCCGAACATAGCTCCTCTCCAGATTATGTCGGTATTCTGTGATGAGCTCAGCAGGTATGCTTCCCCCGGCCGCAAGGGAAAGTTTTCACCGAGATACCGGGGACCCGGCATACCTGACCGGTAGCAGGTCTGGAAAGTCCCCTGATCGGTCGAGTACCTGCTCAAGCCGGCTTTGCCCCCGGGAAATTTATCCAACAAAGCGACCGCAGTCAGGGGCTGATCCTCCGAATTTATCACCGGTACGCTGATCAGGTTGTTCCCGATGCAGATCAATTCAGGGAAGTTCACGACCGGATGCAGCTCCCGGGAGCCCAGGTTCTGTATCTTTGTCCCGGGAGGGCCGAGTCTGGACTCGAAGCGGCTGAACCCCTGGTCGCCGGCATCGATGGCCACACAGACGATGTCTCCTGCGCTGGGCTGGAAGCGGCTGGAAGGCTGGTCCGCCTGCCGCAGAGAATTAAGGTTGACCAACCAGCGGCCCTGGCTGTCAAACATTGTCCCGGTGGTGGTCGAGGTGTCCTGAGGCTGGGCGGCGCTCACCAGGAAAACAGAGACCCTGCCTCCGATCACCGGTGTTTTTACACTGCCGGTCAGCAGGTATCCCGACTCACCCGGACCGGACCCGGACACTGTTCTGAAGGCGAAAGCATCCAGCAGGCTGTTACGGTTATCGTCTGTCCGGCCGACCGGCAAGGGATTGTAAGGCCCCCCTACCAGACGTGCACTGTCCGCCAGAAACAGCCCCCCGGACAGGCCGAGAAAAAATTTGTAGAGGGTACCTGGCTGCAGGTCGGTCAGCACGATCCGGCGGACCCCGTTGCCGAGGGATAAATCGGAGTGGAAAATCCTGACGGATGAGGGTTGCCGGCTCGGTTGCCCTGACTTGACAACGAAACCGGGGTAATAGTTACGCTCGCCGCTGAAATAGCTGGAAGTGATGTCCAGCGTGTCCAGGCCGCCAAGCGCCAGCACCAGGCTGTCATTTCTCTCGCCGGTCGAGCACCAGAGCACTTCCGCCGACGTGGTAGTGATATTCACCACCTGCAGGTTGTCGATTTCCGGCTTTGCGGATTCGCCTACCAGGTAAGGCAATTTCAGCGGCACGGAATCCTGGCTGGAAAAAAACAGGAGGGTGTCGCTTACCTGAAAACCATCCTGTCCGATAGGTTTGTCGACCAGGAGGTCTTCCGGAAGAGAGAAAACCACCCTGGAATCTTCCCAGCTCAATACCCGGCAGTTATGCACGAACCTCCGGGCAGCGGTGCCGATATTGACCAGGATCACCCGGCTGGCTCCATCCGCCTGCTGACAGTCGTCAGGAAGCCCGGCATCCTCCGGCCTGACATAGGGTCCGAACGCTTCACCCGCCACCAGCACCTGGTCGCCGGAGCCTGCCGTGGACGGCACGACATGCAGCAGGGCGGGCAGCGCCGGCAGCCGAGCTATTGCCAGGCAAACCAGCAGCCCTGTCAACAGGCCGGCTCTTCTGTTATACAGTCCGCGATCGAGCATAGTGCACCAGGAGATATTTTAGCCTAACTTCAAGTTATACTTTTATTTCGGCACTTTTAACGTTTCGGTTAAAAAAAAAGACGCGGCCGGAAACCAAGGCTTCCGGCCGCGTCTTCTTTCAAGGCGCGATTACTGCCTCAGGTGCTTACTTGAGAAGGACCATCTTACGGGTGGAGGTAAACTCTCCGGCTTTGATCCTGTAGAAGTACACGCCGGAGCTGACCACCTCGCCATTCTCGTTAAGTCCGTTCCACTGGATTGCATAGTGGCCGGGTTTCTTGACATCGTTGACCAGCGAACGAACCAGCTGGCCGCGGATGTTGTAAACGTTCAACTCTACGCTCACGCCTTCTTCCCTGGTATCGGGGATATCGAAGGCAATGGTCGTGGAGGGGTTGAACGGGTTCGGGAAGTTCTGCCCGAGAGCAAAGGCCTTGGGCAGGGACACCCTTGAAACCTCGTTTTTCGAAGCCGTACCGGTGCCCGTATCATCAACTCTGATGATGTTCTGCGGGCTTTCGCCGGTAACCAGTGTACGGAAAGTAAGCGAAGCGTCGCGGTAGATGGCGGTAACCCGCAGCTCATCGCCCGCGCTCCATTCGTAAACCAGGCCTTCCGCGGTTTTCAGGTTGGCCAGGTTGACATTCCAGTAGCCGCGGTCATCGGTAACAGCCGCCAGCGGAGCGCTTCTGGTATCACCCCTCTTGGCCTCGACATAGACCAGGGTTCTATCCAGAGACTTGCCGCTCTCGTCCACCAGGCGGCCGTAGACCGAGTATGGATAACCGATACCGATCTTGGAGGTTACCAGGGTGAACGGCTGACCGCTGTTGTTATAGGTAACGCCGTTGCAGACGACTTCGTAGACGTACTCGGTCTCCGGTTCGAGACCCAGCAGCTGGACCATGTACATACCCTGGGCCAGCTGACCCCGGCTGACAGCAGCCACGTGGGTCAAACCTTCCTCGGCTTTACCATAACGTACCTGCGCGCTGCCTGCCACATCGGTAACCCAGGAGATCCTGGCCGCGGAGCTGGTCACATCGGTAAGGCGAATGGACCTCACCGCCCCGTTGCCGGGCACCAGCGAGTTTTCGGTATTCAGCGTGATCGACGGTGCATCAGTCGTGCTGCCGCTGAACGTCTGGTCGGCGTTGGCCAGCAGGGTCGAGGTCGGGATATCGATATCCCACTGGCTGGCATTGGTTACACGCAGGATATAACCTTCGCTGACATCGATATGGAAGTCGGTGCCGACGAACTGGTACTCTTCTGGAACCGAAGTAACAACCATGATCGCGTTATCATACTGCTGGTCGTACTCGTCGAAGCGGAAAATCTCCGTGGCAAAGGGGATATTGGCCAGCATGCTCCGGGCGCTCCAGCTGTAGAACAGCGTGGACTGCTGCGCCGGGCGGCTGATCCAGTAAAGCGCTCCGCTGGGGAACAGCTTCACCGGCAGGGTGTCGCCAAAGACACGGCCTTCGAAGTTCAGGTAATCCTTGACGTCTACCGAGACAAAGTAAGCGTCGTAGAGTTCCAGATCGAAGTCTTCGGCACCCACGAACTGACGTCCGCTGGCGGAGACTGCCCTGATTATGGTCTCCTGTATGCCATAGGTGGAGTTGTACTTGGTAATCGCGGGCTTGCCGCCTCCGAGAGCCGTAAGCAAATCTTCAGCCGACGCAATCTCACCCTCGATGGTCGATACCGGCACACCCATCAGGTTCAGACCCACCCTCAGGCGGATATCGTAGGAGACAGAAGGCAGAATCTGGATGCCCTGAGCCGAGTTGCTGACTACCTGAGGCGAGCTGCCCGCAGGCCCGCGGGTGGCCACGAACTTGGTGAATCCCTCATCACCATCGCCGCGGACCGTGATAATCAGATAGTCGCCTTCCTTGTGCGGGAACACGCGGTTCTGCACGTTGAGCGTATCTTTCAGGGCCATGCCCAGGTTGATCTCCCAGGTGCTGTCGCTGGCCACGGTGGTTACCAGGGCCATCGAGGTATCCTCTACGTTCTCGTAATCGACTATCTTCACCGTGACCAGAGCATTGGTGGCCGAGCCGGTGGTGGTATAGACCTTGCCTGTAATCTCGAAAGTCTCACCGTTCGCGCCCTGAGTAGGCGGGGTGCGCAGGAAGAATCCTCTGATGTAGACAGGGTCGCCGGTAGTGTGACGGTCGATCTTGGTCGGGCGCCACGGTCCGTTCTGGTTTTTCGAGGTGTCGCCGTAGAACTTGGTATCGCTCATACCGATGATGAACCTGTATTTGGTATTCGGAGCGAGATCGGTCAGCTTGACCAGATGTACCTGGTCCGTGTTGGTGGTAGCACCAGTGAAGATCTGGACAGTTGACTTGGTCTGGCTCATGGTCCCGGCATCCTTGAGCACGAAGGTCGGCCAGTAGCCGCCCACGGTCCCGGGCGCCTGACGCCATGTATGGGTGCTGGTTATGTCGAGCGTATCCTCATCCGTGGCCACAATCACGCTGTCGATACCGGTGAAGGCGGTCTTCCACTTGATTACCGCAGAAGTCGGTGTCAGGTTGGACAACTCGAGATCCGTAATCCTGGTACTATCCCTTTCTTCGATAAGATAAGGATAATAGTTCGGGGTAGTGAAGACCGAAGAGTTGACCTCGATCGTATCCAAAACGTAATCGAAGGTAATCGGGTCATACTGGGAAACCGGCGTGTTTTCCGGTATGATCAGATTGATCCGGTCGCGGCTCCAGGAGTTGATCACGGCCACCAGGTTCTGCGCCTGTCCGCTTTCGTTTCTGGCACGGAACCTGACCCTGGAAGGCGGGGTCACGTCGTCGTCGTACAGGCCGAAACCGGAACCGAAGATCGTGATCGTCTCCCCGGGTGCGGCGGTCAGAGGATAGATCTCGTCGATAATGGGTTCAGGCGCCACTCTCAGCACCAGATCCTTCGAGGCTGCCTGTGGGTTTTCTCCATCATTGTCGGTGGCCGTTATGGTGAAGTGAGTAGAGGCCGTATCTGTCTCCGAGATGGTAACGATCATCAGTCCCGCTGAGTTGAACAGGTCGACCGGGGCCCCGCTCTGGGTGATCGCTATCACCGGCCCGAGGTTATCGCCGATCAGGGAATCCGGATCGTAAACGTACTGCTGGAAGAAAATCGAATCCGTGGCATTGTTGGATACGGCGAGCGGGTAAAAGGCCTGGATGCTGTCGGCCTCGACAGTTTCCGGACTATACACCCAGACCAGGGCGCTGTCCGAGGGTTTGCTCGAGGTATCCTGATCCCAGATCGGCTTGCGGTTGACATTGTGCAGACGGAACAGCATGGTATCATAGGTGCTGGAAGTTCCATCCGACACTTTGACAATCAGGGTATCCGCCACGTCGGTGGTATCGCCGACATTATAGGCCAGTCTCAGGCGCACCCTTAGCGCCGTGGGAGTGTCATCCACCAATATCGAGGTGGTATCCAGGGCCAGGGAGTCGGAATGACTGCTGGTCCGGTGCAGGAAATCGCTCCAGTCATGAACCAGGAACTCGAGATCGTCATTGACCTCGCCGCGGGCGCTGTCCTGGTCGGCGGCGTAGAAAGTGATGACGAGGCTGTCGCCCTCGTAGTAGTTCAGCAGCGAATCAGTGGTGAATTGCACGCTGCTGTTCAGATAGGTCTTCTCCTGTCCCAACCGGTTAACGACCTTCCGCTGGGTGAAGACCGGGGGCGGGTTGGCTATGGAGTCGTTAATCATGATAAACAGCGAATCCGTGCCAACCTTCGGAGGGATGCCGTCATCCTGGGCGGAGAAATACACCACGTAGAGGCTGTCCCTCAGCTCACCCTTACCGTGGCCGACTAGAGTAGTCGTCGGCGCAGTCAGGTGGGTGGAGTCCAGAGTGACACTGGTGGTCGCCTGGCTGGTGGTCGAACCATTGGCGATATTGGCATCCACAAAGTACCAGCCGTTCCTCTGGCTGTTGTCGCTCGTACCATCGCCCTGGATGAAGTTGGGAGTCCAGACGAAGAGGTTGCTGTTGAAAGTCGCTCCCTGGGGTAAGGTCGAAGGAACGACTCCGAACCTGACCCCGTTCTGGCCGTCGTTGTTGGGATGGGCGATATCAAATACATACTCTTCGCTCTCCAGCAGGGTGCCGCCGTACAGGCTGTTGCCCGAACCCAGGCTGGGATCGGTGGAGTATTTCATCCGGTTGTTGGGATCGACGTAACCGGTAAGACGAATGACCAGGGAGTCTTCCTCGTTGATGGCGATAAAACCCGCGCAGCCGGTATAGCACAGCCAGGTGTCGACATCGGCGCCCAGGTCGTCCGGGTCGAAAGAGTTAATCGGAGCAACACTCGATGACAACCAACCCAGGTTGGTGATATAGCTGACCGCGGAGGTTAAATCGCCGAAAAGAGGCTCGCTTGCGAATCTGGAATACCACTTTTCGGTACCGCCCAGGGTCAGTCGACTGGCGTGGTTGTTACCGCGAGCCTTGGTCTCGCCTTGATCAACCTGGTTGGCTACCCCACCGAGGTCTTTCCAGACCTGGAAACCGTGGCTGTACGTGGCAGCCGCCGCATTGGGTCCAGATCTCGGCGCGAAATCGCCACCGTAGAAAATCCGGTTGTTCTCGCCGGTGGTGGTGCCGTAATCAAGGTTGGTCAGGAACGGCAGGTTGCCGTCCAACGGACTCAAGATCTCGAAAGTAGTAGGTACAGGAGCTGTGTTCTGCGCTGAAAGCTGTAAATAGGAAACTAAAATCAGAAAAGACAGTAAGGTGAAAAGTCTAGTCACCTTAATTAAAGATCTCATTTTTCTCTCCTTGAGAACAGTTAAGAAAATTTAGTTCCCCTCCTGGAAACTATGGTGCTGCCTTGCATTTTCATCCGGTATCATTATACAAAGGCATAATCCCTCCCTTTGAAAGGTTTTGCAAGTTGAAGATTCCTTTTGATTTATACTTCAGGCCAAATGCAATACGCCTTAGGGGCAAGATACTATATTTCTAATCGGCTTCCGCCCCCGAAACTTTAAAAAATAATTAGTATAAGCGGTCAATCAGACTACTCTTCGACAGATTGCCATTCAATTGACGGGATGAATTTCATTTTTAGCAAAATTACAGGAATTTTTTACCATATACAGGCTATTGTATTCACGGTCTCCCCGGTCTTCCAGGATGAGAAGCCGCTTACCGCGACAATACTCCCCGGGTTGACTGGAATAATTCGATAATCTACCTGTCAGGGGTATAATCGAAACAGAAAAGGGGCAAACGGAAAAATCCTTGTTTAATCCTAAGAGACCTGGACCATTAAAGTCAAACGATAGTACACTACTGCACTATTGCCCCTCTAGCGGGGAAAAGACGGACTTCCCCGGGACATAATAATAATTATACACTTGGCCTTGTAAGTTAAATCGGCAATACGGGAATAAACTTTAGTTTAATCTCCAGCCGTAAAACCCGCCCAGATCTATATCTTAGCCTATAAAGTCCAAAGGATTAACGTGAAGCCGAAGGTGGATCGGAGTTATTCGATTGAAGATTCCCCGCAGCAAGCCGCGGGCAATGCGCTCGGGCGTTCAATTCAGCCTGCACCAGGCCGGGCTAACAGAATGACGAGGTGTATTGTAATAACGAACCGGAGGGTCCTTTGTATCAGCCAGTCGAAAACATTGCCTGGAAGAGCTGCCGGTCCGTTATGCACTGCGCCGGGGACTCGTACCGAATGGTCCCCGGCCCAGGGAGCGGATAACTGCGGCCGT
>JAFGTO010000324.1 GCA_016934095.1 Candidatus Glassiibacteriota bacterium | reverse complement strand
CAGGGCGCTGAGGCTTCCGCCCACGGCGATGCCGAAATCCATCACCACGCAGCGGTTGCTGTTTTTCTCGATCATGATGTTCTGGGGCTTCAGGTCGCGGTGGATGATCCCCTGGTGGTGGGCCTGGTTCAGGCCCTGGGCTACCTGCCTGACAATGTCCAGACCCCGGGAGAGGTTGAATTTTTTACCGGGGATGAGGCTTTTCAGCTCCCGCCCGTCGATATATTCCATGCTGATAAAATAGTTGCCTCCGGTAAGGCCGATGTCGTAGATCCGGTAGACATTAGGGTGGGTAATGGTCCTGGCCAGGGCGATCTCGCGGCGGAAACGCTCGAGGAAACCCTGGTTTTCGGACAGGTCCGGGTGGAGGACCTTGAGGGCCACCACCTGGCCGAGGACCTCATCCTGCGCCCGGTAGACCGTGGCCATGGCGCCATCCCCGATCCTGGTCAGGCCACGGTAGCGCTCTGCAAAGAGGGCCGGGTGCGCGGCCGGTGCAGTATCTTTCAGCGAGGATGCGGCGCTCCGCTGCGCCGGGATACCGGCAGGGGTCCGGCCGCCCGGATCGGCTTCCCTGAGGGCATGGCCGCAGCGGTCGCAGAACCAGTTGCTGTTGGGATTCTCACTTCTGCAAGCAGGGCAGATCATCGCGTAAACTCTTCTTTTTCGCCCGTCTCCCGCAAGGCGCGCCTACCGTGTGCCGGCGCTCCAGCGGACTGCATTGACAATCAAGCGGCTCAGGGGCTGGTTGACAATGAACGGCCGTTCTTCGACCGGGTCTCCGGGGCTGAGGAACACCACCCGGCCGGCTCCCTCGGTGCGGGTCCAGCCGCAGTCCTCCTGGTCGCCGTTGTCGGTCACATCACAGGTGAGCAGACGCTCCACCTGCTGGCCGGGATAGAATTTCATCACGAAGTCCTGGTCGTTCTTGATGAGGAAATTTTCCGGGACCTCCTCGAGGATGGGATGCTGCTTTCCCGGGATGCGCATGATATGGAAATCCCGGTGCTGGACCATACCGTCCTCGGCCTGGTAATAGCCGCCGATCAGCCGGGTCAGCTCCGGGTTGTCGTTGGCTTTGTTTATGACGTGGTGCAAGGCTACCAGCCCCTTGCCGCCGGAGACGAAGTCAGCGACATTTTTCTCGTGGGTGGCCGTGATGTCGTTATGGTTGAAGAGCACCAGCACGTCGTATCCGGCCAGGCTTTCCGGGTTGAGGATGTTTTCGGTATTGGCGAAATCGGCGTGCAAGCCGGCCTCTTTCTGCTCGTCGAGCATCTGGGCCAGCTCGAAAGCCGCCTTACCGTAACGGTACCCTTCGGCGAAAACCAGCACGCCGATCTCCCGCTGGGCCGCCAGGGATACCGGAGAAAGGATGGTTGCAGCCAGCAGGGCCAGGAACAGCGGGTTTTTTCTCATTTTACTCTTCCGTGGTTGGAGATGAAAAATTTACCGAAAAACGGTTATACGGATAAAGGCTGCGTGATTTCCCGCGATACTTTATAAAGGTTGTGGTCCTCCCTGATCCAGATCCTCAGCAGGTCCATGCGGAAACGGTAGACCTGTCTGGTGTTGACTTCCAGCACCTCTCGTCCCACCATGGTCTCGCAGGCTTTCTTGACCTGCTCGGGGGTGGACGGCAGACTGTTTTTGGCGATGGATTCGTTGATATCTTTCAGACTGGAGTATGTGTCCCGGTGCTTGCAGAGGTCGGCCGTTACCGAGAGGGTTACTTTCTCCTCGGAGCTCAGACCCGCCCAGAAGTAGATCATTTGCGGCGGCGGGTTGTCGATGATCTCTCTGACGATTGCAGGTATGTCCTCTTCGTAGAAGTAATTGCGCTGCTGTTCGTTGAGCATCTCGACAACGTTCCTGCAGACCAGCTGGGTGTAGAAAGGCTGGCCTGCAGTCAGCCGCATGACATCGCTGACTGAGGAACCCAGGTAAAAAACCTTGTCTTTGACCGGCTCGGTGATCAGCCGCCGGGTGTCGTTCGCGGTAAGGTAGCTGATGTTCCTGTAGTCGCAGCGATGGAGCAGGGGATGCCAGTAAGCCTTTTTACGCTCCTGCAGCAGGTGGGTGCCGGTAAAAATCAGGAAGAGGCCGGGTTTGTGCTCCACCAGCCCGCTGAGGAAAAGGAAGATATCCTTGTTCAGCTTCTTATCTTCGACCTTGTCCTCGATCAGCTCGTATTCATCGAAGAGGAAGAGTATTTTGACATTACCGATCGCCCCGAGCAGCTTGTCGATGAATTTATCGAACAGGGTATAAGGATTCCTGGATTTGTTTTCGAACTGGGTAAGGTCGTAATCGAGCTTGTCCCGGCCGACCGTCTCGACCGTGATTTCAGCCATCCGTCCCAGGTACTCGCTGTCGTTGTTGACCGCCATGGCCTGCATGTCGATGAAGACCGGCTGGTAGTCGGGCCCCAGCTTGCCGCCGAGGATCTGGTAGAGCAGGCTGGTCTTGCCGGCCCGGCGCTCGCCGAAAAGCACGATCAGTGAGCCGTACTGCTCGTTATCGACCTTGGACTTGACAAAGCTGAAATCGTCCTCGCGTCCGAAAAACATCTCGCGGCTGCGGATCGGGTTCCCGACAATGAACGGGTTCGGGTCGATAACCTCGAACGGCCGCCTGCGGAAGCGATTGAGCAGGTACTGGATCAGGCTGCGCTTGTAGTAGTAATAGGACCCGCCGGCCAGGATCAGCAGGAGCAAGCAGGCCGTAAGGAAAAGCGGGCTGCGCCAGAACGGGGGCTGGTAGAAGACTGTACGGCTGGTTTTATGCATGGTGGCCTTGGTATCGTAAACTTCCAGCACGATCAGGTTCGCTCCCCGGTCGAGTCTGACTTTTTTCTCGAAAGAGATACGCTGGTTGAGCGGCTGGTTTTCCTGCAGTTGATAGATCTCGTATATCACTCCGTTTACCACGACTGCAATGCGGGTTATCCCGTCGTCATCGGAAGCGGTGCCGGCAAGCAGGGCCTGCGGCCGGGAAAGGCGGTAGCCGGAATCCGGCGGGATGTTGAGCACGAGCTGCGGCAGGTCGCGGAACCTGGTGATCCGCTCCCGCTCGGCGAACAGGCTGTCGAGCAGGGACAGCATACTGTCCGCAATCAGGCTGGCCCCTAGCTCCTTGGCCATGATCACCTTGTCCCTGGAGGCGATCAGCGAGTCCTTGGCGAGCAGCTCCTCGGCTTCCAGCAGCAGGCCTGCCTGCAGCTCCCTGCGGGTCAGCTCGTTCTGCAGCCGGTTGATCCTATCGATATATCCGGCGGCGGCTTTGTCTTGCGGCACGATGGAGAGGACTTCTTCGAAGACCTCCAGCGCTTCCTGGAGACGGCCTTGCTTCAGAAGGCTGTCGCCCCTGGGCATCAGCTTGCGGAGCTTGGTTTTCTTGTTACTTTCCTCGAGTGCGAGCCTGTTCAGCTGCGACTCGGCCTGTTCCCTCAGGCTCAGGGCCTCCGGCTGGTCGGGCGAAAGGGAGAGCACCTCGTCGAAACTCTTCAGCGCTTCCTGAAGGTTCCCGGCTTCCAGGTGCGCCTTGCCCTTGTTCAGGGCCTCCTCTGTCCTTGCAGTTATCCTGGCCTGGTCTCTGCGGCTTTCCAGTTCCATGTTTATCCGCTCCAGGTGCTCGGAGGCTGTCTGGCTGCCGGGGTCGAGAGTCAGGACGCTTTCGAACTTCACCTGGGCCTGCTCGAGTTTGCCCTCCCGCTCGAGTTCCAGGCCCTTGGCGAATTCCTCCTGGATCCGGGCGGTCATCTCGGCCTGGGTGGAGCTGACCTGTTCGGCAATGGCTTTCAGGTAGCTTTCCAGGGCCTCCAGGTTTTCGGGGCTGTTTTTGATCACTCCGGCATCCAGCGAGCGGCTGAAATATTCCCTGGCCAGCTCGTAATTGCCCATGTTGTAATAGGCCACACCCAGGTGGTAAAAGGGCAGGTAGTTCCGGCGCCAGACTCCGTAGGTCCGGGCGTTGAGCTCCGGTGCGGGTTTCTGGCTCAGGGCGGCTTCGAGCCTGGTTACGGCCTCCTCCCAGCGGCCCTGGGAGATCGCCTCGAGCGCCATGTCGTAAGTGGCGTACCAGGTTTCCTGGGTATATGCCGGCCGGGCCTGGATAATTAAGGCCAGCAGCACGATAGCGGCGGAAAGCCTCAAGGGTTTAAGCGGGCGGATGAGCATTGTCGAATACTAGAAGTATGTTGAAAAAAATTCTATAAAATATGGCTCTCAAGGGCCGTTTCCTGTCTTGGGACGATAACATGCGGCAAGAGAGCATTCTAGAACCTGAAGACAGCTGAGATCAGGACTTCGGAAACGCTTTTGGAAAAATTGCCGGCCAGGTCGACCTGGATCTTGTTCTGGAGAACGAAGCCCAGGCCGAAAGTGCCGTGGATTTCGTCGTCCCCCTTGGGGAATAGGCGCTGAAGGGCTTCGTTTTCAACGGTCGTATAGACCACGTGCGAGGGGTCTGTGTAGAACCCCGCGCGCAGCGGTATCAGGAAATCCCGGAAGAACAGGTGATATTCCAGCCCGAGGTGGATCTCGTTACAGTCTTCCAGGATCAGGTCTTCCACTCCATCGCCGTCCACAAACTCCACCCAGGGGAACCTGTCCAGGTAGACAGCCTCGTCGTCCTCTTTCAGGTTGCGGTCGAGCCAGTGAACCAGGTCCGAATACTCCACCCTGACGATATCGAAAGAGACCATCAGGTTGTTCAGGGGCCTGATGGCCGCACCGAAGCTGTAAACGTCCGGCACCTTGAAAACCAGTTTCTGCTCTGCCTGGTAAATATCGGCTTTCCCGGACTCGTAATCCAGGTCGACGTCTTCGACAGTATTGACGATCCTGAATTTCGGCCCGCTGCGATAAACCGCACCCACACTGAGAAATTCGGCCGGCTGGTATTTGGCTCCCAGGTTGATGCTGCAACGGGTGTCGCTGCTGTTGCTGGTCACGTTGAAGATCGGCAGGGGCCGGCCGGTTTGCCCGGAGCGCTGAAAAAGGTTCTCGAAATAGCGGAACTCGAGGGTGGAGACTATAACGGATACCCCGAGCGAAAGGCGCCTGTCCGGACGGTAGGCGAACGCAGTCCCCCAGTTGTTGACCAGGATATCGCTCCTCGTTTTATTGCCGGGCTCGAAATCATCAGGGTCGAGGTTCCAGGAATCGAAGATCGAGCCGAAACCTTCCGCTTCGAACGAGCTTTCGAAGTTTATCAGCTCCTGACGGTATACCGAGAAAGACCACTTGCCGTGCGGATAGACCAGCGAAAGATAGCTCTGGCTGGCTACTTCATCGGCGAATTCACGGCGCAGGTCATGGTTTTCCTGGTTGCCGACATTTTCCGTATGGCTGAAGCGGCTCAATTTATAATGCACGGAAATTTCAGGTTTTGTCAATACGGTGAGTCCGGCGGGGTTGGCCATCCCCGCGGTGGCATCATCGGCTACCGCCACGAACGCACCGCCCAGGCCTATGCCGCGTGCGCTGGGGATGTTGAAGTTGAACTGGATGTTGCGAATGAAAGTGTTACGGTCGTTTTTACGCCAGAAACTCTGGGCGGCGAGCTCGGCAGCGCCGGAAAGCAGAAAAAACGTCAGCACTCCCGCAGTCAGCGGCAGTAAGCAGCCGCCAGGAAGGCGGATGGATTTTTCCGGGGGGGTATATTCCATTGCAGCCACTCAGCAGATGTACCGGGAATCTCAACGGCAGACCGGGACCTGCGAAAAACCGCAGGTGAAATTTCCCGGCTGTCTCGAAGGAAGTAATATGAGCAAATTGATATTAAAAATCAACCAGCAGTTCGTATCTGCAGCTTATCTGGCCGAAAGTCGTGCCGCCGCCGGCTGCATCCCAGATCCGGTAGGTGCTTTCTTCGTAGAACAGGCCGGAGATATTTTCGAAGTATTCGGTGCCGCTGGAGACAATGCCCTCACCCCGGACAGCATAGAGCGAGTCCCCCTCCTGCGAGATAACCAGATAGGCCTGGTTGGTATGGTTGATGATGATGACTCCGCCGGCGAGCTGTATCTGAGTCCTCACCCGGTAACCGTTGGGGTTCAGCAGCAATTCGGTAAGCTCGCTCGCTCCGGGGAGGCTTATCCTGATATTGAGATACTGGGGGGTGAACACCGAATCGGACTGCACAGGGTTGCCTTCCGTGTGGAGGAAAGCTCCTCCATCGGTGGAGATGTTGTAGGTCTTGTAACCTTCACCGTAGTAAGCGGAGACAGGCGAGCCGGGATTCGTCTCCACGGAAAAAACGAGCCTCTCGGAGGCACTGTTCTCGGTCTGCTTGCAGGAAAGTAAAACCGCCGGCAGCAGCAACAGGCCGAGTCGTGAGCGAAAAAATCGACAGAGCATACGGAGCATCAGGGATGAGGGGTCAGAAATAGGTCGGTAAAAGTTTTAAGTCGATTTCATCCACCCGGCCGTCCTGGTTGAGATCGGCGCGGTACAATTCTTCCTGTGTCGGGGGGGCTCCGATCAGTTTCATGATCTGCGCACAGCGCACCAGGTCCATGATATTTACCCTCCCGTCCCCGTTGATATCGCCCTTGATGTAATTCGTGGCCACTTTCAGGTAAAAGTAGCGGGTGGATGTCTCGGGCAGATAGCCGACATTACGGTTAATGTCCCAGGCGCGGATCCGGTAGCCGAGGCTGTCGCCGGGGGCCGGGGCCGGGAGCGCGAAGCGGAAGATCCCCGGCACGCCGGTCTCGACACCCTGGACTGTCGCCGGGGGAAGGCCGGTGTCAGAGGTGCTGATCAGCTCGGCAAGCACCTTTTCCAGCGGGCTGTCGTCCTTGACCTGTACTAACGCGTAAAAAGTGTCCACGTCCGAAAACAGGGGCCCCTGTGCCGGGTACAGGCCCGGAAGCTCGACCGCACTGATGACCGGCCCCCTGCGGTCATCGGTTATTTCCAGGATGCCGGGCGAAAAAGGTCCCCGGCGGGTGGTTACCCTGCCCTGCGGCCAGTAGACAGTCAGGCTGTCGGCACCTTCCGCCCCGGGGGAAAATAACAGCAGGGACCCGGTCTGGATCCTGCCGAAACCCCCGGAGACCACCTGGGCGTACATTTTATCGCCGCCGTGGAGCACCACCCTGGTCCCCACCGTGCTCTGCCTGTTGATCCTGCGCAATTTAACCAGCAGGTTGTCGTTGACCTGGCTCTGGTTCTGCATGTAGCTCAAGGGCAATGGCTTTCCCTGGAACAGTCCCAGCGAGTTGTCCGGCAGGTAGTTGACAAAAAGCAGGTCCAGGTCTCCATCCAGGTCGAAGTCTCCGCAGACAGGCAGGCTGCTGTTGACATAGCGGTCCAGCCCGAGCATGTTCACCGAGGGCGGGACTTCCGACCCGGTGGCAGAGACGGAGGCCTCCCCGGACAGGGGATGGGGCTCCGAGATACTGCCGAGGAACAGCAGGTCCCTGGGGTTGGCGATGAACTCTCCGAAACGGGAGCTGCGCGCGATCAGCAGGTCCGGCACTCCGTTGGCGTCGAAGTCGGCCACGGCGGAAGCGAGCCTGCCGTACTTTTCGAGGTGGTGGCCGGAGAAAGCCGGGATGAACCGCGGCCCGGCCAGCTTGCCGCCGTTGAGGAACAGCATGTCCACGTCCTGGGCGCGGGTGATATAGAGGTCCGGGTAGCCGTCCCTGTTGAAATCGCCCCAGGTCTGGGTCTGGCCCAGTTTCTTGTACTGGTTGTCGGGGTTCAGTCCGCTGGTGGCGGTCTGCTCGCTGAAACCGGTGGGGGTATTGATAATCAGCCGCGTGGGCCCGTCCGCGTTGACCGACACCACATCCAGGCGGCCGTCCAGGTTGACATCCACCAGGACCGCGCTCTCGGTCTTGTACTGGCCGGTAAAGACCTCGCTGGTGCTCCTGCGGAAATAGCGGCCCGCCTGGCTGAGCAGCAAAATGTCCGGGCCCTTGAAATTGCCGAACATCAGGTCGAGCCAGCCGTCGTTATTCACGTCTCCCCAGCAGACCGAGGTTATCCTTTCTCCTGAGCGGCTGAAATTGAGGATCCGGCTGGAGTCGGAGAAGGTCCCGTCCCCGTTGTTGTGGAACAGCTTATCTGAAAGCTGCATCCCGGAAACCAGGAGGTCCGGTAACCCGTCGTTGTCGTAATCGCCCCAGGCGCAGCTGATCCCGTCATTGGCCTGGGCCACCCCTGCCTGCCGGGCCATGTCCCTGAAATTCCCGTCCGCACTGCCCGCGTACAGGGCGTTCGGCCCGCTGCCGTTGACAATGTAGATGTCCGGGTAGCCGTCCCTGTTATAGTCCGCCACTGCCGCTGCGTGGCCGGCCATCGAGGTATCCAGGCCGACTTCCGCGGTTTTATCGGTATAGAGGGGGGCAAGCTGGACCATGACGATAAGCTTTTCGCCCGGGATCAGAAACATCCAGTCCAGCAGGCCGTCCTGATCCCAGTCCGCCGGCCCGAGCATTTCCCGGGCATAAGGAATGGAGCCGGGGATCAGCGTTTCCCGCTGCAGCAAAAAAGTGCTGTCCGCAGCCCCCGGGTAAATGGAGAGCAGACTTGGTTTGTACAATGCCAGATCAGGGTATTTATCTCCGGTGAATTCACCGAACCTGAAAGATGATGCCACCGGCCGGGACTCGAGTACCAACTCCTCGCAGAAACCGGCCTCTTCCGTAAAGCCTGAAATGACCAGCTCCTCTCCTTCTTCGATAGCGGTGCCTTCCCGCTGTACTTGTACGGTCCTGGTCGTGATGAGCTCGGTAAGGCCGTCCCTGTCCAGGTCCGCAGCACCCAGGAAAAGGCTTAGCTGCCCGGTGAAACCGGACAGCCCGGCGGGTTCGAAAGCCCTGTCGCCGTTATTGAGAAAGAGGGTGCCAACGAAAACGAAATCGGTAAGCCTGTCGCCGTTGTAGTCGCCGAAGTAGAAATCGGCGTTTCTCAGCACGAACGGCACGTCGGCAGGGAGCGGGTATAACATGGTATCCAGGCGGGCATAGGTGATTTCCCCGTCAGCCGACAGCCCGGCCCAGAGGATCGCCAGGAAGGGGAACCCGTCTTCGAGCTTGTCGGTAACCAGCATTTCCGCCAGGCCGTCTCCGTCGAGGTCGCCGGCTCCGAAATAATGACCCGTCCCGGAGGGCAGCTCGTAGTCGCGATAGACCGGGCCGTATGCAAGGCTGGACACGACAGGGAGGCCGAAATAAATCCGCACCGACTGTTTTTCAGGAAAAAAGACCGCTATGTCCTGGACACCGTTGCCGTCGATATCGGCCGGGAAAGCTTCGATCTTGTCCTTGAAAGCGGCGAGGCGCCTTAGCTCGTACCCGCCCCGCCGGTTCTCCTGCAGGGACCAGACACCCGACAGGCTGTCTTTCGCGCCCCGGGGAGAGGGTACCACCAGGAACGCATCTCCCAGGGAGGAAGGTGCATCGGGCAGGACAGTCCAGCCGTACTCGGCCCCTGCGGGGACCGGCAGCGAGATTTCCTCGTAACTGGACGCAGACAAACCGGCCGGAACCAGCCAGAGGACCGCGAGCAGGGTAAGGCAGGTTTTTTCGAACGATGCAGAGGTCATATGGTCGAAGTTCGTCTCGAATTTTCGGGGCTTAAATATAGACTATTAAACCAGGTATCAATTTCTGTGCCATGTATAATACCTTGAGAACCAAATCCCCGCCGACTGCCGGCAGGGCAGGCAAAGAGTATCTATAACAATATAACTCATTGACATATAATAAATTAAATATCTTCTTCTAGGAAATTGGATTTTATGTCGGATTAACGGGCGTTATTCGTTCGGTATCAGAGTCGGCAATAATGTTACCCGCCGGGTACCAGGTGTTACGGCGTTTATCGCTTTTTATACTTGCTTTTATCTACTTGTAGCTTGTGTTTTTTGACCAGGCGCTGGAAGAGGCTGCGGTTCATCCCGGTGTCCTGGGCGGCCTTGGAGATGTTCCCCCTGGCCTCGTCGAGGGCCGTCTCCAGGAAAGCACGCTCCACCTCGGCCACGGCCCTGCGGGTGGCCTGGTCACGGGCGGTTTTTAATTCCCTGTTGTTACGTGCCACGATGACGGTCTCTCGCAGAGGGCCGCCAGCAGGGGCGGCTGAGCGTGGGCTGCTGAGCACCTCTGGAGGCAGCTCGGAGGCCGTGATCGAGTTATCCTGGGCCAGGATAATCGCACGCTGGATGATGCTCTCCAGCTCGCGCACGTTGCCCGGGAAAGAGTAGCCCGAGAGAAAGCGGATGAACTGCGGCTCGACATTGTCGACCGGCTTGCCCAGGCGCCCGGAATGGACCTTGACGAAGTGATCGATCAGCAGCGGCACGTCATCCGGCCGCTCCCTGAGGGGAGGGAAATGAATCTCGATAATTTTCAGCCGGTAGTAGAGGTCCTCGCGGAACCCGCCTTCTTCCACCATTTTTTTCAGGTCCTTGTTGGTGGCTGCGATCAGGCGCACGTCTACCTTCTGCAGCTTGTAGCTGCCCACTTTTTCGAACTCGCCGAACTGGAGCACCCGCAGCAGTTTCACCTGAAGCTCGGGCGGCATCTCGCCGACTTCATCCAGCAGTATCGTGCCTCCGTCGGCCGCCTCGAACCGGCCCACCTTGTTGGTGTAGGCCCCGGTAAAAGCCCCCTTGACATGGCCGAACAGCTCCGATTCCAGCAGGCCCGTGGGCAGGGCGCCGCAGTTGATAGTCAGGAAGGGCATCTCTTTGCGGTGGCTGTTGAGGTAGATGGCCCGGGCGATCAGCTCCTTGCCCGTGCCGGAGTCCCCGGTGATCAGCACGGTCGCATCCGTGGAAGCCACCCGGGCGGCCAGTTCCATTACCTGGATCATCCGCTTACTCTTGCCGATGATCATGCTGAAATCGTAGTCCTGGCGCAGGGCCTCGCCGATCCTGGTGGTACCGCGGCTCAGCTCCAGGAGGTTGAGCGCGTTTTTGATGCTGTTGGCCGAAAGCCCGGCCAGCTCACGCAGCAGCTCGAGGTCTTCCTCCATGAAACAGGCGGCCAGGGAGCGGTTCTCCAGGTAGATCGCGCCGTACGGCTCCTCATCGATGATCAGCGGCACGCAGAGGATGGAGCGCATGCCAAGGTCGACCATGCTGCGGCTGGGGCTGAAAGACTCATTGTCCTGGACGTTCTTGATAAACTCCGGCTCTGCCTTTTCCAGCACTTTGCGCACCACGGTGCGGCTCACCGCCCTGGGGTCGAACGGCAGCTCTTCGCCCTCCAGGTTACGTGCCACCTTGACCTCGAAGTCCTCCGGGCTGCCGGTGACGATGATCCCGCGCTCGGCCTGCAGGGTACTCATGACCTTATCCAGGATGATTTCCAGCAGTTTGTTGTATTCGCGCTCTTCGCCCAGGCTCTTGCTGATCCTGTACAGGAGGTCGAGTTTGCGGCAGCGGTTGCGCAGGGCGTTCAATTCACGCTGCAGGTCCTCGGGTGCAGCTTTGCTTTTTTCAGCAGTCGGCTTGACCGGTTTTTTCATGCTTGCATGTTCCTGGTTCGGTGTGTCGTTAAAAGGGTTCAGAAAGCGACCGGCAGGTCCCGGTAGACCGAGACCGACAGGCTGGCGTAACCCCGCCTGCTGTGCCGCGCCGGGTGGTTGTCCGGGTTGCGGCGGTCCAGGAATCCGCCCTCTGCCGTGATTTGCGCGAAGGGCAGGGGGTGCCACCTCAGGCTCAGGGCCGCCTCCAGGGTCCGCTCGACCGCAGGGGTGGGAAAGGGCAGGCCGGTGGAGCCGGTGAACTGGGCCATGGAGCCGGCCACGCGCTGTGCACCGCGCTCCCGGGCGGTCAGGCAGGCTTTCAGGTCGAGCCTGGAATGGAAGAAGAACCTGACCCAGCCTTCCAGGCTCCGGTAATCGTTGCCGGAGGGTGCGCCCAGGGGCCGGCCGTAGAGCAAGTAGCGCTCGTAGGGCCTGAAAGTATTGTAGGCGAAGCTCGAGACTGCCACGGCCCGCAGGCCGGCGGTGGTGCCCGGCAGGCCGGGCAGGTCCCTCCAGCGGGCTCCCAGGTCGCAGGCCCAGCGGTCCTGGTACCGGTCGCTGCGCAGCAGGTCGTCGAAAAGGAGCTGGCCGAACAGGGTCAGCCGCCCGGCGGCGGTGAACAGACCATCCAGGCTGAAAAAGGTATTGTTGGCGTGGTCCTCCTTGTTCTGGATGCCCACCAGGCGGAAACTGGTTACCGGGTTGAGCAGCGCAGGGTCGAACCCGGCGTTTTCTCCGCCGTAGACTACGGTCTCGGTAATGCCGAAACGAAAGTTGTCGCGGACCCGGATGTCGAGGCGGTGGGCGCTGAAATATCTTTTGGCCCTGGTAAACAGGCTCTGTCCGGGCTCGCGGTAGCTCATCCCGTCCAGGGCGGCCACCAGGTGCGAGAAAACGAAATGCCGCGAGCGCAGGGTCAGGGCCAGGTGGTCGAAACTCCCGGCATCGGCTCCCAGGATCAGGCTGTGGTCGAGGGCCGGAGACCAGTTGCGGGCCATCCGCCCGAAAAAGACCTCGGTGGAAAATGCGCCTCCGGCAAGCCGGAAGTCCGCTTTCAGGTAGCCTTCCATCGGCCTGATCAGGCCCTCTTCATAGGGGGCCAGGACATCGGGGTCGCGGTGGGAGGTCGTGTCTGCAAGGCCAAGCAGGTGGGGCGCCCTGAGGAAACGGGCGTCGTAGACCAGAGCACCGAACCTGCCGCCGAATCCGAAGCCTATGGTGTTCTGCTCGCGGTCGGAGCGGGCCGAATTGTAGCTTTCCGAGGCTTCGAGCCTGGTGATGACAGTCATGGCGGCCGAGTCCCCGCGGGAGGCGACCTCCACCTCGGGTTCGCATTCGCCGCGCAGCAGGTCGAGCCACTCCGACTCGAAAGGCCTCAGCCCGGCCGCCTTTTCCGCCCGGAGAGCCTCGAGCACCTGGAGCCTGGTGTAGGGGCGCAGCGATTGGTTAAGGCTCTGCAGCCGGCCGCGCTCCTGCAGGCGGTCCAGGTAATCGTAAGCCGGGTGGCCCAAGGGCAGGTAGCGGGTATAATCGCCGGATGGCGCGGCTGCAGCCATCCCGACGCCAGGAGAGCACGGCGGGCACAGCAACCAGAAAAAACAGGCGGAAAGAATAAATGTGCTATGTTTGCAGGACATCGGCCTGTCCCTGGTGAGCGGTTACAGGTACTTTTAAGCCGGGGCGGATCAAGCCCGGTCGGCCGGTTCGCCGTAACGATAACAGGCTGGATTATAAAAGTTTAATTTAGCCTTTGCCGCAGTGATTGTCAAACAATGACTGAATTTCCGGCCGGGCCGTACTGAAAATATTGATTTGCCCCGCAGCCGCAGTAAGAGCACGGATTGTTTGCCGGATCCTCCTCAAGGTTTTAATTTGTACTGAATTGAACGCCACGGGCGCATTCCCCGGGGCTTGCCGCACCGGTCAGAGGGCGAATATGAAGAGAAACACCTTGACAATCGAATATTTCCCCCTGACTCCTGAAAGGTGGAGCGATTTCGAGGAGCTTTTCAGCCGGAAAAACTCCCCCCGCGACTGCTGGTGCATGTGGTGGAAACTCACCCGGGCCGAGTTTGAGAAGAACAAGGGTGAAGCCAACCGCAGGGCCATGAAAGAGATCGTCGACTCGGGCAGGGTGCCCGGGATACTCGCCTATGCCCGGAAAAGGCCGGTCGCCTGGTGTGCGATAGCACCCAGGCCGGAGTTCCCGCGGCTCCAGCGGTCGCCCCTGCTCAAGCCTGTCGATGACCGGCGGGTCTGGAGTGTTGTCTGCTTCTTCGTTGACAGGGATTTCCGTCGGCAGGGCCTCTCGGCCGGTCTCCTGAAAGCCGCGCTCCGCCATGCGGCCGGCCGGGGCGCGCTTGTCGTGGAGGGATATCCACACCTGGCAGGCAAAGAAAAAAGGCCGGACTGCGAGGTCTATACCGGATTGCATTCCACTTTCGCGAAGGCCGGTTTCAGGGAAGTGAGCAGGCCCTCGCCCAACCGAAGCATAATGAGGTATCACCTGGAAGCCGGTACCTGAGTCAACCGGGGGAACCATGAGCAAGCTCGATGAGATTTCCGGTAAAAGGAAGTCCGCCCACCGCAAGCTGCTGTCGCTTGATTCGAAAACGTACAAGGCTTTCCTCGAAATGCAGAAAGCCGCTTTCTCCGAAGGGTGCCTGCCGGTGAAAACCAAGGAACTGATCGCGGTCGGCATCTCGGTGGTGATTGACTGTGAGAGCTGCATGCAGTGGCATGTCGAACAGGCCGCCCGGGCTGGCGCCTCGATGCGGGAAGTCCTGGAGGCCGTTGAAGTCGGCATGGAAATGGGGGGCGGCCCGGCCACGGTGTCCGCGCGGTTCGCCCT
>JAFGTO010000323.1 GCA_016934095.1 Candidatus Glassiibacteriota bacterium | reverse complement strand
TGTCCAGCAGGACCAGCCCTGTCCAGTGGATCGCCCCCAGGCTCCGGTCGATGTTCTTGCGGGTGAGCATGACCAGCAGCGGGTTCGGGCTGACCGCCCCCGCTCTCCTGTAGCGGGTGCTGTGCAGGTGGATGTGGTCGCCGATCTGCAGGCAGGCGAACTCGAGGCGGGTGGAGAACTCCACTGTACGCAGGCCGGCCTCCTGCAGCATCCTTCTCCTCCTGGCCACCTCCCGGGCGATCCCGCCCTGCACGTCCTCGCCGTCATCCGAGCACGGGATGAACTCGCTGTAGAGCTTGTCGAGTGCCAGCTCCTTGAAGGCTTTCTCGCTCTGCCGGGTCTCGTTGAAACTGATCGCCACGCCTGCGTACCCGGTCTCATCGCGCCCCTGCCCGCCGAAAAACACGGTGGCGTAATTCTTCAGGTACTTAAGCCCCGGGTAATACCTCTCGCTGCCGGCCAGGACATCATCGCCGGAGAGCACTGCCGCGGGCCCGGCCCCGAAATCGGCGAAGCGCACCACCCACCTGCCGGTTTCATCAACCACCTGGAACGCCAGCAGGTGCCTGTTCAGCTCGCGGTCCACCGTGCGCAGCTTCGCCGGCCTGGTGATCTCGTGCGTAAGCTGCCAGCCGAAACATTCTTCCAGCCTGCCGAAGCTGACCGGGTCGATGCTGCCCGGCCTGATCCTGGCCCTCAGCAGCAGGTCGCGCTTGATCGCCGCCGGGGTTTGCAGGTCGTAATGGATTTCCTCGGTCATCTCCGGCGGGTCGGCGGTTTGCGGGGCCTCCGCTTCACGGAAGCGGACCTGCTGGTCATACCCGTGCACCACCACCACGCCGTCCCCCGGCTCCCAGTCCTCGACCCAGACCGTCTTGAACGGCAGGTAGTCGCTCTCGCCGAAACCCGGGGTGTCGAACCCCAGGCTGACAGCGATCTCATCGTTCTTGAGGTTGCAGAGCGAGAAGATCTTGCTCACCATCGAGCCGGGGTCGAGGATGGTGATGCGGCTGGTGTCGGTGGCCGAGGCCTCGCCGCTCAAGGGCTCTCCTTCCGCGGAATAGTCCGGCGCCTCGGCCACGCAGTTGGGATAGCCCATCAGGGGCCGCGAGGCGAGCAGGAACTTTTCGCTGCGCCGGAAAGCGACCCGCATCGAGTAGATGCGAGGCGAGTCGAGCTGTCCGGGGGTCGAGCCGAACACCGGCTTGATCTGCACGAAACGCTTGTCCACGGCGGCTCCGTCCGAGACAGTGCCCCAGGGCCGGCTTTCCGCCTGGCCGAGGGTGTTGCCCTGCCTGAGGTAGAAAGTCAGGGAGGAGCCAGCCGGTTCGTTGTATCGAAGGTCAATTTCGCCATAGAGCGGGTCCTGGGGCACCTGGCCCACGTCGAAAGTCCAGATACCGGAGCCGGAGCTCTGGCAGCCATCCCCGATCAGCTTGAAAGCCAGGGCGCCCGGCACCTCGACAAAGGCCTCGGTCTGGACATCGGCCTTGTAGAGCTTGCCCCGGGGGTAGCTGTCCGCGCCGCTGCCGAAGACTCTCAGGGCCCCGAGGTTCTGGTCAGTCTGCGGGTCCAGGGTGATAGCACAGGGTTCGTTGCCGCCGGGGATCCAGACATTTTCCTCGCTGAAATCCAGCACGTGCCAGAAACCATCGCTGTCAACGGCGGTCTCGTATTCCTGCAGGTAATCGACCCGGCAGCCGGCGATCTCGCGGGCCTCGGCGAGGAGTGCTTCGATCCGGCCCGGCTGGAAAGTCCTGGTGGTCTCCCTGATCCCCCTGAGGATCCGCACTTCCACGGTCGAGAAATACTTCTCGTGCTCCTGGGAGTACTCGTTCCTGAGCCCCAGGTAGAGCTTATGCAGGCGGAAAGCCCGGGAGACCTTGAAGGTCTGGACCAGGCTGGCCCCGCGGTAGACCGCCCACTCGCCGCGCCCGGACACGAACCGCCGGCTGCGGTAGACCGGGTCGTACTTCGAGCGGGCCCCGCTCTGGTCTGTCTGGCTGTCCGGGTGCTCGACCACAGCGCCGGCCAGGCGGAGCTCATCGGTGTCGTGCTCGGTGTCCAGGTTCGAGAGCTCTTTGCCCTGGACCCAGTCGCCGCGGAAGTTCTTCTCGGCGTAGAGCACCGTGGGCTTGAGCTCGAAAAGCAGCACCGGCCGGGCCGTACCGGCCCTGGCGGCCTCTTTCCATCTCTTCTCGTTTTCGGGCTTTTGCCAGCCGCCGTTGGAATGAGAAAGCGCCATTACTTGACCTCCCAGGCTTCGATCGTGCCGCTGCGGGTAGCCCCGCGATACAAGCCGAAACGCTTCGCACCGCCCTCACAGTTGAGGTAGAGCGGATCGTCCGGCCGGCTGACAGGCCAGGTGAGCCACCACCAGTTTTTCCCGTCGCGGCCGGCCTGGCACCACCACTGGCCGATCAGCTCGTACTGCGCATCGTTCAGGTTGTCGAAGCCGGCGCGCAGCACCCGGCGGCGGTAGCGGTGCACCCGCTGGAAACCTCCCGCGGCGCCGTGCACGTTCTCGCCCACCGTCTCCTCCTCGCAGGGGTCGAACCCACCGCTGGGCCCGAAAGTCAGCTCGATCCGCCTGCCCAGCCAGAGGTTGAATATCGAGGGCGGCCTCTGCATGCCGGAGAGCCCCTGCAGCAGGACCGACCAGTGCTGTTTCGTGCAGGGGCTGAGAGCCGTCCAGTAGATCGAGCCGCTGTCCAGCCCGGACAGCACGACATCATCCGCTCCATTGCTCTTTTTGGCGGTGGTCCACGGCCCTGCCCCGCTCTCGGCATACTGGAGAGTGAGTCTGGGCGAGTCGCCGGTGAGGTCGAAATTCCTGTCGAGCACGAGAGTGTCGACCTGCCGGGGACCGCCGGCAAAGGACCAGATCAGCCGCTGGCTGGCCGCCGCAGGGTCGCCCCTCCACTTGGAGAGACGGGAGCGGTCGGCCAGGTGCACGATACCATAGACCGGGTCCTCCGCCAGGCTGTTGCCGGCTCCGTCCGTGAAAGCCACTGTGGCCTCCTCGAGCGTGTTCTCCGCCAGGATGTGAGGGTATTCGGCCAATGCCGGCTCCTCCTTTCCCGTTTCCCGCAGCCGGGCTTCGCTGGCCGGCCGCGACTTTTTAAGAAAAAAGCGGCAAAGGGGCGGATCGCTTTCCCCGCATCCCTTCATCAACCCTTGCCCGTCCCCTTGCCGCTCAAGGCCGGACCGTTACTGCCGCAGCCGGCCGGAGATATTACGAAGTGGTTATCATCCCTCGATAAAACCCAGGTCCCCGCTGCGCACCAGCTCGCGGATCTGCCCGCGCAGGGCCCGGTCAACTCCCGCCCGGTCGAAAGCCCTGTCGAGGTCGCTGCTGTCGGCCACCCTGCGACCACCCGAGTCGATAATGATGACTTGCGTCATCGGCCTCTTTCCTGCTCCGGTCTCTGCAGCCTCGGCTGTGCTTCCGGCCGCCTGGCCGGAGTATCCGCCAGCCCCCGGTCCGCCGCCGATGCTGCGCATCGCCTGGGCCAGGTGTTTCAAGCCCAGGGAGGCGGCCAGCGCTGCCGCCGGGTTGAGCGACCTGAGCGCCAGGAAAACCTTGGCGGCCAAGCCGGCCAGCACCCCGAGCTTCGAGGCGTAGTCGGCCAGGCCCTGGAAAAGGCCCTCCCGCATTTTGCCGAAACCCTCCACCGTGCGGGCGGCGGCTTCATCGCCGCCGGAGACAAGTCCCTCGAACATCTCGGCGATGCTGTCCGAGGCCTCCCGGTTACCGGCCGTGATACTCTCGACCATCTCCAGGTAGCGCTCCTCGGCCTGGCCGATCCAGTCCAGGAACCCGGAGAGACCACCGTTCCCGCCGGATAAAATATCCAGTGCCCCGCCGGCCTGGCCGCCCCGCTCCGTGCCTGTCATCAGCACAGACAGCAAGTCTCCGAGGGGGTTACCCCCACCCCAGCCTCCGGCCGGGGACAGGCCTCTCATGCTCTCCAGCGGGTCCTGCTGCCCAAGCCGGACAGATGGATCGACCGGCCCGCTGCTGTCCGGCCCGGGGGGCAGGATGAAAGAGAAAGGCGGCTTAAAAAAGGAAGCCAAAGGGGATACCGGCCCGCTGCCGGGGCCCTGAAGATAATCCGGCAGGCCCGCCGGATCCAGCTCCCGGTAGACCGGTGGAACCCACGGCGGGGCTGAAACGGCCCCTGTCTTGTCCGGCGGCATGAAGGGAGAATACGGCCTGCGGGTTATCTCCGATGCATCTTTCAGGATGTTAAATACATCAGCGGCATCCCGGAGCGCATCCACCAGGTCCCGGAGGCCAGTCTCACGGGGTGCCAAAGCCCGGTTTCCGGGCAGCGAATCAAGGAAATCTTCCGGTGATCTTTCCCCGTTGAAATCAGGGGACCCTTCAGGATTTTTGGGGTTCTTTTCCGGCATCGGTCCCTCAAAGAAAAAGAAGCTCTAAAGGGCAGTTGAAAAAAGACTTCAACGCCCCGTGGTTGAATCTAGTGCTTCATGGGCTGTCAAGGGCAAGGCAAGCCGTTTCCACTGTAACTTTAAAATATCGAATGCCTTATGCGATTAATACTCTCTTGCCATATGTTGTTGTCCCAGGGGTGGAAACGGCCCTTGACAGCCATATTCCCTGGAAATTTGTATTTTTCAAAACGCATAAAAAAAGAATAATACTTTAGAAATCCAACCCGGCAGTTGATTCTTTTTCAGCATAATCACTCACTTTATCCCCTGGCGCCGACCAGAAAAACACGGAGCATTCCGGCGGCGATTTTAATCGAAAAGAATTCCTCGCGGCTTGCCGCGGGGTCACCGCATTTGGTTTTGCAGTTAGAAATTCCGGTGGCACAAAGTGCCAG
>JAFGTO010000322.1 GCA_016934095.1 Candidatus Glassiibacteriota bacterium | reverse complement strand
GGTGCATTGACAGGCTTGACAAAAGGCCCGAGTCAGCCGAGAATTAAATTGAGCATTATTTCGGCTTCCACTGTCAGGGGCCCATGCCCAGGCCTGCAGCACCGGGCTCCCGGGAGGGATACCGGCCTTGTCCTTTAGCCGGCTGTTACAGTCTGTCGCTGATTGGCCGGGACTGCCTGACCTGTCCTTGAGAAGCCGGCCGGGCAATACATCTCACTTCCGGCCCTTGAGGTCTTTTTTCAATGGCCCTTTTGGCGTTCCAAACAGTCAACCGTAGAGGAGGCTGTCATGCGCTGTCTGGTATTATCGCTCGGTCTCGTTTTCCTCTTGAGCGCCGTGGTGCCGGCTGCAGCGGCCAGCCCGGTAGATTTTACCGGGGAATGGGCCCTCGACCTGGAAAAGAGCGACCAGGGGGAGGGCTTCGGCGGCAGGAGGAGCATGCTTGCCCTTAAAATGATTGTCGAGCAGAAAGATAACGCTCTTAAGGTGGAGGCTTTCCGCAGGAACCGGGACGGTGAAGAGATGTCGATGGTGTCCGACTATACGCTGGACGGCAAGGAATGCAGGAACGAAAGCGGCAACCGCTAAAGATCCTATAGACGAGGTTGAACAAAATGCCATTCAACCCAGGCAATTCATGAATGAAATGGACTACGATCTTAAATTGACACCAACCGGTCGCCTTCTCCTGCTGGAACTCAGCGGCGATACCGGGGCGGCACCTGACGCCTGGATGAAAAGGGCCGCGACCGCCTTTTCATCATCCCAGGCCAAGGGTCTTTTCACGATCGCCGCCACGAGGCCGGATGCGCCGCCGCCGTCATCGTTCTCCTATTGGAGGGATTTCGCCTGCCTGTACCTGACACAACTCTGCCGCACGCCCGAGTCCGTCGGTAAAGCGCTCCCGCCGATTGAGCCTACTTCTGAACCGGAGCTGGCTACCTTGCTGCTCTCCGCGCCGCCCATGCAAGGGGGGGAGTACCTGAGTGTCGAGGTCTTTCGTAACCTTTGGATCGATTTGGACTCGTGGGTTCGGCAAGAGATCGCCGCATCAAAGGACGGTTTGATCGTATGGCTGAAGAATCACGCGGCGGTCTGGCACCAGGTCGGACGAGTCTGCTTTCATCTTGCGGAGAACAAGCGATATCCAGAATTGCCTTTCGCGTTCCTGGCTACCTATGCGCCAGGCCTTTCCAGGGGAGGGCTGGTGCAATACCGGCCTCTGGGCAAAGCCCTTCAGGAATATGCGGGAGAACGAAACAAAAGAGCGCTGATCAAGCTGCTTGAACCAATATATCGGGCATCCGAGAAGATAGAATTTGTCAAGGAGATGGTCGATTCCGGGGATGTTTTTCATCCCCTGGCGTGGACTCCGGGCGAAGCTTACCGCCTTCTCAAGAACGTGCCCTTGCTCGAGGAAAGCGGACTCCTGGTGCGCCTGCCGGACTGGTGGCGGAAACGGCCCCGCCCCCGCGTAACCGTGGCCATCGGCGAAAAGAAACAAAGTCGTTTCGGTGCCGATGCGATAATGGACTTCAAGGTCGGCGTTGCCTTGGGAGACCGCAAACTGACTGATAAGGAATGGCGTCAGATCATGGCCTCGGAGGACGGCCTGGTATACGTCAAGGGGCAGTGGATCGAGGTCGACCGTGAAAAGCTGTCTGAGGCGCTTAAGCATTGGAAACGAGTAGAGGCTGACGTGGCCGGGGAGGGGATATCATTTATCGAAGGTATGCGCCTCCTGGCGGGAGCATCAGCGGACCTGGATGTCGACGGTTCGCCGGGAGACGGGGAACGCCAGTGGTCCTTCATTAATGCAGGCAAATGGCTTTCCGAGGTTATGGCTGGCCTGCGCAATCCCGACGGCTTGAACTCCGGGGGGCTCAGCAGGGATTTTCGCGGCACGCTTCGGCACTATCAGGAAACCGGGCATAATTGGCTCTGGTTCCTGTCAAACCTCGGACTAGGTGCGTGTCTTGCCGACGACATGGGATTGGGCAAGACAATTCAGGTCCTGTCGCTTCTGCTGACACTGAAGGAGAAGAAGAACTCGCCTGGAAAACCGTCGCTTCTGGTGCTTCCGGCATCGCTCCTGGCGAACTGGAAGGCCGAGATAAGGCGCTTTGCGCCAACGCTTGAGACCTCTTTCATCCACCCCTCGGAAACGGAAAAAACAGTCCTTGACGCCATGGCCGGGAAAGCCGGCGAGAATCTCGCAAAAACCGACCTGGTGCTTACCACCTATGGCATGCTTTTCAGGCAGAAATGGCTACTCGAAATGCAATGGCGGCTTGTCATTCTGGATGAAGCCCAGGCCATCAAGAATCATTCCGCGCGACAATCGAAAGCGGTCAAACAACTTAAGGCGGATGCCAGGATCGCACTCACGGGCACGCCGGTGGAGAACCGGCTTGCCGATCTCTGGTCGCTGTTTGATTTTCTCTGTCCGGGTCTGCTCGGTTCAGCCGCAAAATTCAAGAAATTCGTTAAGGGTTTGGAGGTACGGGAGCATGATCGCTACGCGCCTCTCAGGAACCTGGTCGGGCCTTATATTCTGAGGCGGCTCAAAACCGACAAGAGCATTATCGCGGATCTGCCCGACAAGACTGAAATGAAGGCGTTCTGCGGTCTGGTAAAAAAACAGGCCGTGATATACGCCAAGTCGGTGGAGGAGCTCACAATGGCTCTCGAAGGACTCGACGGCATGAAACGGCGCGGGCTTGTACTGGCCTACCTGATGCGGTTCAAGCAGATCTGCAATCACCCGAGCCAGTTTCTCGGCGATGGTGGATACGAACCGGCTGACAGCGGAAAGTTCGACCGGCTGAAGGCAATCTGTGAAGAAATCGTTTCGCGGCAGGAAAAGGCTCTTGTGTTCACCCAGTTCCGTGAGATGACTGAGCCGATTGCCGCCTTTCTCGGGGAAACGTTCGGTCGCGAGTGCCTTGTCCTGCACGGTGGGACGGCGGTAAAGAAACGCAGAAGCCTTATCGAAATATTCCAGAAGGAAGAAGGGCCGCCGTTTTTCGTGCTTTCTCTCAAGGCGGGCGGCATCGGGCTCAACCTTACTGCCGCGTCGCACGTGATCCACTTCGACCGCTGGTGGAACCCGGCCGTTGAAAATCAAGCGACAGACCGGGCGTTCCGCATCGGCCAGCATCGGAACGTAGTGGTGCACAAGTTTATTTGCCGGGGGACAATCGAAGAGAAGATCGACATTCTGATCGAAGAAAAAACAAGCCTTGCCGAAGATATCCTGAAGACCGGGGCCGAATCCATGCTGACAGAGATGAACAACGAGGAATTGCTCAAGGTCGTGTCCCTCGATATTGACCGGGCAGAGTTATAGGAGTCAAATGATGAGTTGGTACGGTTGGAGACCATACGAGCCCGTGGCCGTGCGTCGCGCCCGCGCCCTGAGGAAAATGGCGAAACTCAGAAAAGAGGGGCTCGAGGTGAAACCAGTAGAGATCAAGGGGCGAAAGATTGCGCGAACGTTTTGGGGCGAGGCCTGGTGCGCTCACCTCGAGTCATTCAGCGACTACGAAAACCGGTTGCCGCGCGGACGCACTTACGTGCGCAATGGCTCGGTATGTCACCTCCAAATCGCCAGGGGCGAGATCAAGGCCATGGTCATTGGCTCCGAGCTTTATACGGTGAAAGTCTCTATCAAGACGCTCCCCCGGAACAAATGGGAAGATGTGAAGAACCGCTGTAGCGGGCAGATCGGTTCGTTTCTGGAACTGCTTCAGGGCAGGCTTTCCGGCAACGTGATGTCTGTTGTGACCGACCGAAATAAGGGGCTGTTCCCTTTACCCGGGGAGATCAGCCTGGAATGCAGCTGTCCGGACTGGGCCGTTATGTGTAAGCATGTGGCGGCAGTGCTTTACGGGGTAGGCGCACGGCTTGACGAAGAGCCGGAGTTGCTTTTCCTCCTTCGGGGAGTTGATCATGAAGAGCTAATCAGCGCAGAGGTCGGCGTGGCTGCCGCCACCGCTGGGAAGAAAGTAGGCCGCAGGCTCATTGCGGATGATGCTCTAAGCGATGTGTTCGGCATCGAGATGACGGAGGATGCAACGCCCGCCGGGACGAAATCCTCGCCGCGCCGGAAAAGGGCTGCGCCAAAGACGAAAAAGACATCCAGGATCGATGTAAAAAGGACAGCGAGGCGCAAAACGAAAACCGGTGGAAAAATGACTCAAACCAGAAGAAAGACAGCCGGCACAAGGAGGGCATCCAGAGCTGCTTCAAGTGTCCGCCCCGTTACCGGCAAAGCCGTTGCCACCCTACGCAGGAAGTTCGGCATGTCGCAGAGTCAGTTCGCAAGCCTACTGGGTGTCAGCACGCCTTCTATCGGGAACTGGGAAAAGAAGCCCGGCACGCTCAATCTTCAGACACGCACGCTCGATGCCTGGAATGCGGCCAAGGGTCTGACGAAACAGCAAGCCTGGAAGAAATTAAGGGCTTCATGATAGCAATGCAAATACTGATGACATTTTCTATTCCCGACCTCGTGTCCGTCTGCATCAATCCCGATTCCCTCCACGTACCGGCCAAACAAACTCAGTCCCCCGCGCGAGGTCAACAGGTCTGTCGTGATGCCGACACCCGTGATTCGGTTCGTTTCTCCCTTGCGTTGTCCAGGTTTTTTACTCATCTTTCTTTATACCCTCCGGGTTTATGGCGTTGTCGATATCTGCTACGATATCTCTTTAACTCACAACAACATAACCCGCGAGGGTATTTTTTTCAAGTACAAGATCGCTCAGCTTAGGTACCATATAACCGGTCTTTTTAACAAAGCCCCCCACTGCCTCGTTCGCGCAACTGTTGACTTATCCCCAGGCCGGTATTACTCTGTTGCACTTATTGCCAGGCCCCCCGGCAATATTATTTGTTCCCTTTCCAACTAATTTCTTAACAGGAGGTATCATGGCGAAACTTCCCAAGGCAGTGAAACGCAATAGAAAAACGGCCCTGACAATTTTTCTTTCTTTGCTCGCGGCGGCGGGAATGCTTTACGCGGCAGCAGAATATAAAGAGGATTTCAACGGGGATGGCAAGGTTACCATGACCGATGCAATTGCCATGCTCCTGTACCAGAGGAACAACCCCGGAGACCTGAAAACGGACTACAACGGCGACGGCAAGGCGACCATGACAGACATCATTGCCATGCTGATCGCCATGAGGGATGGCGTGCTTACCCCGGTAGAGGGCGGGGGTGGCGATGTTACCGAAATAGAGGGAATCGAGCTGATAAATATCCCGGCGGGCAGTTTCGAGCGGGGAAAAGAGGGCGACTACTTCCGTCCCCTGCAGACTGTCTCAATCAGCGCCTTCCAGTTGGGGAAATACGAGATAACCCAGAGCCAGTACGAGGCCCTGACCGACACCAACCCCTCCCATTTCGCAGGCAACCCGGACTACCCGGTGGAGAGAGTGGGCTGGTACGAAGCAGCGCTCTACTGTAACCTGCTCAGCGAGGCGGCAGGGCTGGAGCAATGTTATGACACCACCACCTGGAGCTGCGATTTCAGCAGGAACGGGTTCCGTTTGCCGACGGAGGCCGAGTGGGTCTACGCCTGCCGCGCCGGCACCACCACCAAGTACTATACCGGCGACACGGAGAGCGACCTGGCCCGCGCCGCCTGGTATTCCGAAAACAGCCTCTCGGGTACTCATCCTGGAGGGCAGAGAGAGCCGAACGCGTTCGGCCTTTACGATATGTTCGGCAATGTCGCGGAGTGGTGCAACGACTGGTTCGACATGTTCTACTACCAGACCTCCCCGGCACAGGACCCTACGGGCATCGAGACCCCCAATATCCCGGGCAAGGTCATCATGGGGGGGAGCTGGCTGGAGGTGCTCGCGGCCTTTGACCTGACCAAGACGACTTACACCACGCCGCTCGCCAATAATATCTGGAAGTACGGGTTCCGCGTGGCGCGCAGGGCGCAGGCCCAGTAAGAAAGGCAGCCGAGTGCGCACCTGCGCCGGATGCCGGAAAAAAGCCTCGATCCTGTGCTAATAATTAGCCCACGGGCGCACACTCCAGTGCGCCTTTTTTTTCAGCCAGTCAACTCAAGCAGCCGTGAGCCGCCGCCCACTCCGGGCAGCTCGAAGGTTCTTTAATTCTTGCCGGTACAACCTGTTGCGCCCTTTTGGGCAGTGCCAGCCGGCCTGCTCGGTCATCTTGCCCGGATTCCTCTCAGGGCAGAAACTAACTGTTGACAGAGGATTCCTCACCCGATATACTGGAACGAACACGGGCATTCCTGTATAAAATGAGAAAATCGCTGCTGCAAGCTCTGCCTTGCCCAGAAAAACCCGGCTTAATCCGGCATCGTAAGGGCGACACATGTGTCGCCCCTTGGCTCGAACCTGTTCAGCTCCGATGAGACAAAAAATACTTTTTACCCTGCTCGCGGCCGGCGCCTTTCTCTTCGCCTCCCGGGAGCACGTCTCTGCAGAGAAATATCCCTTCAAGACATACACAGTGGATGACGGGCTGGAGTCCAACCATATCGGCTCGATCATGCAGGACCGGCAAGGTTACCTCTGGCTCGCCACGCCGGCCGGGGCCTGCAAGTTCGACGGCATTACATTCACCACTTACACCAAGGAAAATGGACTGACCAGCAATAATGTCTCCAGGATCTTCGAGGATTCCCGGGGAGATCTCTGGATCAGCTTCTGGGGAGGGGGGGTCAGCAAATTTGATGGTAAAAATTGTACCACTATTGTTAATGATTTTTTGCGGAATAACAATATCTGGGCCATTCTCGAGGATTCCCGCGACCGCATGTGGTTTACCACCTTCGGCGGCGGTGTGGCTTGTTTTGACGGAGCCGGCTGGCATTATTACACCACGGCGGACGGCCTTGCCGATAACAGGGTCAGGACTGTTATCGAAGATTCGCAAGGTAACCTGTGGTTCGGGGTCCAGCAGTATGGAGTCAGCAGGTTCGATGGGAAAAACTGGAAAACCTTCTATCCGACGGAAGTCGGGACGCCTTGCCATATTAATTCGATTATCGAGGACAAACAGGGAAATATCTGGCTGGCCGGATACAGCAGGACAAAAAGAAAAAGCGTGGCGATAAAAATCAGCGGGCCTCTTGAAGAAGGGAACCACAAGGTTTTCAGCGACAAGGACGGGGTTCCGATGGGTGATGACCCATCGCTTTGCCAGGACAGCCAGGGCAATATCTGGTATGGAGCGCAGGGCGGTGGACTGTGCATTTACGACGGTAAAAGCTGGAAAACTTATACCACCCAAAACGGGCTGCCTTCAAATATTATCGGGTCGATTTTCGAGGACAAGGAGAAAAACCTCTGGTTCGGGACAATCGGGGACGGACTGGCGAGACTGAGGGGCATGGCCTTCGTTACCTACACCGAGGCGGATGGGCTGCCGGGAAACTCGATAGCGCCTGATCTGGAAGACTCGAAAGGGAACCTATGGTTCAACGACAGGTATGTCGAAGGGGTCACCAGGTATGACGGCAGGAAATGGACCACCTTTACGACCAGCGACGGGCTGGTGTCGAACCAGATAGTCGGTCTTTACCAGGATCGCAAAGGGACTCTCTGGTTTTCCTCGGGTTATGAGCTGAGCGGGTTCGACGGCTCCGAATGGAAGAGTTATTTCCCCGGAAAAGAAAAAACCTGGATTGGCGGGGCTTTTTATGAAGACAACCAGGGTATCTTATGGCTCGGAGGACTGGAATACAAATTCGACGGGCGGGAACTCGAGCCTTTTTTAGAGGCGCCCGGCATGCTTCCCACTATCTACGCACAAAACACGGACAAGGCCGGGAACATCATCTTCGGGACTTTGGAAGGTTTAGTAGTATTTAATGGACTTTCCTTGAGACGCCTGCATTGCGGCGGATCGGTAAGGGATATTCTGGCAGACTCCCGGGGAAATCTCTGGTTCGCTACCGAAAATGGAGTGCTCAAATCCGATATCGATGATCTTTTCGAGTATGCAGGCGCAAACCAGCGGGTCGGCGGACAGTGGTATACGACCGGCGAAGGTCTTGCACACAATGATGTCTGGACCATCCATGAAGATGCAGCCGGCGCTTTCTGGGTGGGGACCAACGGCGGCGGCGTGAGCAGGCTCGACGGGACCGGAATTACCAACTACACCGTGCAAGACGGTCTTTCGAGCAATATCTGTTACTTCATCATCGAATGCGGCAACCACCTGTATTTTGTCTCTCCCAACGGCCTCAACCGCTTCAACGGCGAGACGTTCAACGTCTACACCGCGGATGAAGGGTTTGCTGCCACCACAGAATACAGGCCCCTCAAGGACAGCAAAAGCAATATCTGGTTCAGGTCGCCCAATGGGGTGATCAAGTATACACCCTCGGCTGACCGGCCGACCCTCATTCCGCCGCCAGTCTACATTACCAGGCTCAGGATTCTCGACCGGGACACCACGGTGGCCGGCGGCCTGGAGCTCGGTTATGACAAGAACAGCCTGAGGATCGATTACGTGGGGATCTGCCTTGCCGCACCGGAGGACGTTCTTTACAGCTATATGCTGGAAGGCCTGGATACGGACTGGATTCAAACCCACCAGAGCTCAATCTCCTATCCTTATCTTCCCCCGGGAGAGTATACGTTCAAGGTAAAGGCCAGGAACAAGGACGGTATCTGGAGCGAACAGACAGCGGAGTTAGCTTTTAAGATTCTACCGCCTTTCTGGGCGACCATCTGGTTCAAGGCCCTGATTTTTATCCTGGCCATGTCGGTCCTCTGGGGGATCCACGCTATCAGGACGCGGTATATAACAAAGAGGAACCTTGAGCTGCAGCGCGAGGTCGCCGAGCGCAAGAAAGCAGAGGAAGCCCTGCGAAAAAAACATGCTGAGGTGGAGAGCCTGAAGAACCGGCTCCAGGCGGAAAACATCTACCTGCAGGAAGAGATCAAGATCGAGCATAACTTCGAGGAGATTATCAGCAACAGCGAGGCCCTGAACAGGGTGCTGGAGAAAGTGGAGCAGGTGGCCTCCACGGATGCCACGGTGCTGATCCTCGGCGAGACCGGCACCGGCAAGCAGCTTATCGCCCGTGCGGTGCACAATGTCAGCCCCCGCGCGGGCAGGACCCTGGTGACTGTCAATTGCGCCGCCCTGCCGTCCAGCCTCATCGAGAGCGAGCTGTTCGGCCACGAAAAAGGGGCTTTCACCGGGGCGTTCTCTCGCAAGATCGGGCGTTTCGAGCTGGCCGACTGCGGGTCGATATTCCTGGATGAGATCGGCGACCTGCCCCTGGACCTGCAGGCAAAGCTGCTGCGCGTGCTGCAGGATGGAGAATTCGAGCGCCTGGGCAGCTCCTCCACCGTCAAAGTCGATGTCCGGGTCATCGCAGCCACCAACCGGGACCTGGGAAAAGAAGTCAGTGAGGGCCGGTTCCGCGAGGACCTCTTCTACAGGCTGAACGTCTATCCGATCCACTGCCCGCCGCTGAGGGAGCACAAGGAGGATATCCCCCTGCTGGTAAACCATTTTGTCAATAAGTACAGCGCCAAGACCGGCAAGAAGATAGATTCCATCTCACAGCACGTGATAGACTCGCTCCAGGCTTACCACTGGCCGGGTAACGTCAGGGAGCTGGAAAACGTCATCGAGCGGGCGGTGATTGTCAGCCGCGGCAACCGTCTCGAGTTGGCCGAATGGCTACAGAGTAGCCGAGACTCCTCCGACGACGATTCGCAGATATTTACCCTGGAAGAGCTCGAAAGAGAGCATATCATCAAGGTCATGGAGCTGACCGGCTGGCGGGTGAGGGGGAAATCGGGGTCCGCAGAGCTGCTGGGAATAAAGCCGACGACTCTGGAATCGAGAATGGATAAACTGGGAATAAAACGGAAAAGCTAAAAACATCCGAAATAGCGTATAATCTACGATATTTCGGAGACATTCTCCTGCACTGAAGACCTGTTAAAATATCTTTGCCTCTACTATCTCATTCATTTAAAGCCGCTTGGAGTATTATCCAGGCGGTTTTTTATTTGCGGAACAGAACTTGTATCTTGACACGCCAAGGACAGCCCCTGAGACCAATCCCCTTTGCAGGCAGCCCGAGGAAGGATAAACCGCCGAGACCTGGCATGCCCCTGAAAAAGCCGACTCTTAAAGTGCTGACAGATGAGAACTTCCGCAAAGAGGTGCTCGAGGAGCCGGGCCTCGTGCTGGTGGTTTTCGTGGCTGACTGGTGCGGGCTGTATCGGGTAATCGAGCCGATCATAGATCAGTTGGCTGTCGATTACCGTGGTCGGATCAAACTAGGCAAAGTTGACAATGATCAGAATGAAAAAACAGCCGCGGAATACGGTGTCCGCAACCTTCCGACACTCATTTTTTTCTTGAATGGGAAGATAGTGGACTTAATCACAGGAGTCTTTCCCAAAAAAACCGTCGTGGATAAACTCGACTCCCTGTTGGATAAATCAGATGATAAAAAGGATTTTGCTGGTCGATGACGAGGCCGCTGTGCTGTTCGCCTATAGCAGGCTGCTGCAGCGTGATCACTGCCAGGTCGATGCTGTCGACAGCAAGGAAGGCTCCTTAGCTCTGCTGGGCCGGAATAAATACGATGTAGCCATCCTGGATTTGCGCCTGGGTGGCGATTCATGTGAAGAGGGGTTCGAGATACTGCAGCATATCAAGGAAGTTCAGCCGGAGACTGTGATTATCATGATCACGGCTCACGGTAACCAGGACATACAGGACCGGGCGTATCGGCTGGGCGCTCACCATTACCTGGAAAAGCCGGTCAGCACCAGCCTCATCCGGGAAGCCCTGGTAGTTTCCGGCGTTTTGCCGCCGACCGGTTAGGTCAGAGGCTTCCGGGTGGATACCCTTTCGAAGCGCTGAGTTTGAGTCCGTACGCACGGAAAAAGGCGAGATCGGCTCACTGCTCCTTATATACCTGGACCGCGAGATCCGGACGGCGAGGGTAAAATGAGAGGGAGCCTTTTATCCGGGATTTTCCTTATCAAGCTCCCAGCGGGCGGGATTGTTTGTAATGTATTGCCTGATATTCGCGCAGGAATATAGGCTCCTGCCGGAGTAAAAAACAATCCTTTCCAAATCTACAAGGCTTATGGCTCTTTATTCGGAATAAAATTTAAGTGACGCGGAAGGTAATGTGTTTCTCCTTCCGTATTGCACTATAACCTTTTTAGGAGGTCTGCCTATGCAGTAAAATATCGGGGCCTGTCGGGATAGGCCCTGAATCACGGGAGGTGGCCGCCAGGTTTTTCTTATCTATAAACCTTTGATTCAAAAGGGGATATCCTATCGAAAAAATATTTTACGGCAATATTTTGTTAGTCTTCAGTGATTTTAACAGACTCCTTATCTCAAGGGGGCTTGGATGCACCTAAAATTAAGAAAATATCACCTGCTGTTGATCGTCGCTACGGTGCTTTTGCTTGTCTTGTCGGTGGCCGGGCTGCATGCCCAGCTTTCCACCGGCAAGGTGGAGGGCACGGTGCGAGACAAGGATACGGGAGAACCACTGCAGGGTGCCCAGGTGACAATCGCAGGCACTCGCCTGGGAAACGTGACCAATGCAGATGGTTACTACTTCATCCTCAGCGTTCCTCCGGGGCAAAGGAACATTACCTTTACCTACACCGGATATCAGAAAACCACGGTGTCCCGCCAGCTGATCCTCGCCGGCCAGACTATCACTGTCGATGCTTCTCTCAGCTCCACCGTGGTCCAGCTCGAGGGTATCACTATCGAGGGGGAAGCCGAGATACTCCGCCCCCGCGATGAAACCACCACCAAGCGGCGTATGACTGCAGAACAGATCAAAGAGACCCCGGTCCAGAGGCTCGAAGACCTCATGATCCTCGAGGCCGGAGTGGAAATCGGCGGCAGGGGCGCCAGGGACCGGGGCCTGCGCATCCGCGGCGGGCGAATCGGCGAAGAGGCCATGATCGTCGACGGCCTGTTGGTCCGCAACTACTCCGCCAACCCGTTCGCAACCGGACTCGGCTGGGTTTTCGAGAACGATTTCGGCTCCACCAGCGACGATACCACTCCGCTGGAGGTGGGGACCTCTGCGGTGGAACAGGTGGATATCATCACCGGCGGTTTCCAGGCCGAGTACGGCAACTCGCAGTCGGGCATCGTCAACATCGTCACCAAGGAAGGCGGAAGCTCCCTGGCCGGTAATGTCCGCTATACCACGGACCAGCTCAATCCGCGCACTGCCGACTGGGGCTACAACCAGTTGATGACGAGCCTCGGCGGCCCGGTCCCGGTTATTCCGAACCTGTATTTTCACCTGTCCGGCGAAATCCAGGGGCAGGCCGACAGGACCCCTACACATGCCGGCGACGGTTTTCGCGCCGTAGACCAGACATTCGTGGACCGGCTCAATAACGCTGTCAGAAACGACCCTGCGATAAAGACAGTCAGGACGGAGAATCCAGGCGTAGAGTATCCCTTTACCTTGGAGAAGCTGCAGACAGGGCACGCAGCTTACGTTGCCGGCCTGATCCAGGACCATCCCCAGCGCTATAACTCGGCGAGCGCCGTACACCAGGGGAGCCTGTTCACCGCGCCCAACCCGGTACGCCTGCCGAGCAACTGGGGCGACAGGACCCTGCTCTCCGGCAAGTTCACCTATTCCCCGATCAAGGACCTGAAATTCCTCGTTTCGGAAAACTGGTCCCGCAACCAGCATTCATACC
>JAFGTO010000321.1 GCA_016934095.1 Candidatus Glassiibacteriota bacterium | reverse complement strand
TGCGCCCCACGTTCTCATCCACTCCGATCAGCACCCGGTGGTAATTGCGCATGAATTCATCCCAGTCCTGCACGTAGGAGGTAGGCCCGGTGCCGCCTATTTTCATGTCGGCTTCCCTGACCGCCCTCGGCTTGCCTGCGTAATCGGTGTTGAAGGTCGAGGGTTTCCTGAAAACCACGTCCTTGAAAAGGTCCTTGTGCCGCTCAGCGGGAAGGCAGTGCTGGTGGGGAGTCTTGAACCAGTGGCAGATGAAAAAGGGCTCGCTGCCGTGCCGTCTGATAAACTCGAGTGTCTTGTCGGCCAGCACGTCCTCCACCCAGCCCTGGTACTCTTTCTCCCCGCCGTCGTTCTCCTGGATCACGGGGTTGTAGTAGCTCCCCTGCCCGCGGAAGCCGAAATAGTAGTCGAGCTTGCGGTCGCGGCCGTAGGGTTTGTTGTGCCACTTGCCCACGAAGGCGGTGCGGTAACCCTGGCTGCCGGCCATTTCCAGGATGCTCTGCTGATCGTGCGGGAAATAACGCTCGTTGACCCTGACTCCGGTATTGTGCGAGTATTTGCCGGTCAGGCAGGTGGCCCGGCTGGGTCCGCAGAGCGAGTTGGTGACAAAGGAGTTGGTGAAATAAGCTCCTTCTTCGGCGATCCGGTCCATATTGGGGGTCTTGAAATACGGGTTGCCGGCGCGGCTGAGCCCGTCCCAGCGCTGGTCATCTGTCATGAAAAAGATAACGTTGGGCCGGTCTTTCTTTTCAGGCTGCGGTTTCTGCTCCCGGCTGCAGCCCTGGGTGCCGGAAAGCAGCGCTCCCATGGCGGCCGCAGTCGAAAGGCCGGCGAATTCCCTGCGCGAAAGCTTTTTCATGATAACCCTCCCCTGAGAGAAAGTAAGGCTGGAGCCGTCAGCTAGTATCTGCAAATTCAAATTCAGATTCGGGGGACCGGCGGAAAGCTCCGGAAAATTTCTTTATCACTTTTCTGCCGCATCATACAGAACCACGTCATCGATAAGCAGCTCCGCCTCCTCCCCGGCCTGCAGCGGAAAGAAAAAGATGTCATCCACCAGGTTGCCGGCCAGGAAAGGAGTCTGGTTGCCGTCGTTCTTTATCCCCTGCCCGGTAAAGTCCAGGTCTGCCTGCTGCCAGGCGCCCTGATCCACGTTTTCGAGGGCAATGTGGCGGTTGTCCCTGTCGGTCAGGTCGAAGATCTGCACCTGGAAGCTCGAAGCGCCGTCGAGCCGGTAGCGGAAACTCAGCCTGGTTGTCCGTCCCACCTGCTGCGGCGGGTCGATAATCAGCCTGATCCGCTTGCCCGGGCTGTTCGCGCGGGGCAGGGCTTGCGCTGCGCCCCAGTCGTTCCGCAGCATCTCGCCCTTGCGCAGCACCCGGTAGTCCGTGTGAGTCCACGGGTGGTACTCATCCACCACGTCGAACCCCCAGAGACAGATTACCCGCCCGGGGAAGGGCATGGCCGCAGCCTGCTCCGCGCCGCCGTCCGCGAAACAGATGACATCGTCCACGATCAGCTCGCAGTCTCCGCCCTGAGGCGATGGCTCCAACGCCATGACCAGGCCGTACATCCGCAATCCCGCAGGCAGCGGGAAACCGGGGCCGCCGCCCGGGCCGCCCAGGTCCACCACTGCCTCGGACCATTCGCCACGCCCGAGCCCTTTCAGCTCGGCCCGGTGGCAGGCATGATCACCGCGCGCAAAAAGCTGAATGAACACCCGGCCTTCGCCCTCGAGACGATACCTGAAATAAACCTTGTTACGGCTTGCCTGGTCAAAGCCCATGCGCGGGTAGGAGACCGGCTTGATACCGATAATTTTAACCGGCCCGCCGGCCAGCGGCACCGCACGGGCGGCCGTCTGGTTGCCCGGATAGGCGGGTATGTCGGACCTCTCGTGCTCCCCAAGCCAGACCACATCTTTACGGTCCAGCTCGAAATCGCAGGCGGCCCAGATCCGCCGGGGGAAAGCCGGAGGCCTTCCCGGGACGGCTTCCAGGGTTTGCAGCTCCGGCCCTGACTCCTGACGGGCCTGCGGCTCTCCGCAGGCCGCAAGGGCCAAGGCCAGACAGACAGCCGGGTAAAGAGCTCCCCTGTACATCTTTGCCTCCATTGTTCCGGACAAAAGGACTACTCTAGACAGGAAAAACCTGGCGTTACCTCCCGGCAGCGGGCGGGCGGCTATTCAGCGACCTCCAGGATGAACCGCCCCTCGCCTCTGCCCTGCGCGCCATCGACCCTTACCGACAGCAGGCAGATCTTGTAGTAAGGCTCGTACCTCTGGTCAGGGTGCTCGCCTCCATACCAGCGCAGCGGCCAGACTCCGGGGTTCAGCCTGGCCGGGTGCCCTTCCGGCACGGCGAGCCGGACAGCCGATCCCATGGTCGGGTTGGAGATACTGACCTCATGTTTCACCTCCGCCGGCTCCGCTCCCCCGAACGGCTCGCCGTCCACCAGCACCCGGCTGTCGTAAAAGACGATCAGGGGGAGCTGGACAAACACTTCCCGGGCGGTGAATACGTCGTACCGGAAGTCCAGCTCCAGGCGGTTTGCATCCACCGGTCTCGCCGCCAGGGTCAGGTCGCCCTGGCCGAAAGCCTCTCGCAGCTCCTGTTGCCAGGGGGTTACCGACAGCTCGAGGCTGCGCGGGATGTAGACCGCGCGCTTGTCGTGGTAGTCTCCGCCGGAGAGCCGGCCGAAATCGCAGGCAACCCCGTTGTAGCCGGTGAGCAGCACGAAGTTGGCCAGGGGGAAATCGGTTTCCCGCATGTTGTGGCCTCCCCCGATAATC
>JAFGTO010000320.1 GCA_016934095.1 Candidatus Glassiibacteriota bacterium | reverse complement strand
GTTTTTTCCCTCTCCCCCGCCATAGTTCAATGTTAACCGGACAGTACTGTCTTTTTATGAGAAATCCGGAATAATCTGCGCCTGCTATCCAGATCGACAGAGATGTTTTTATGTTTCAACCAGTTGTAAATCTATTGACATTGGATACTATTAAGAATAAATTGTTAATTGCAAGTACCGGTCGCCAATCCACCCGCCTCCGGTATAGGCTCGGCGGCATCGGGCCTGGGGGGGTTTTATTACCGGGCTTTTTTTTGGACTACAACTGCATTTGCAGTTTGCTTTACCGGCAATATACTGGTCAAAGGTTTGTCAGCAGAAGATTATGGCTCCAGTGGCTCCTCTCTGGTGTACAGATCGTTACGCAGCAAACCCGGTATTATATTCCCCCTCCTGCACCAAAAACAACTCTCGAAACCATATCCGGGAAAATGTTGAAGACTCCCCGTGAGCCAAGCTGCGGGGAATGCGCTCGCTAGCCAATTCAGCGCAACCTGCAAAGCAAGACACTTTGATTGTTGCCGTGAGCGATTGCGCTAGAGGAATCTCACGGTGCAAGCTCAAAGGGATGAAAGTTTTTGCTCAAAATAGAAAAAGAAAAACATCTCAAGAAAGTCCTATTTTGAAATGGGTCATTTTCGGTTTGGAAGAGTAAATTTTATGAAAATTACCGGCTTGTCTCGATTAATGCTCCTTTGCTTCTTGATGGGCATGGTTGGCACTAATGGAGGTCTCCGAGCTCAGCAGAGCCGGGGCGAGCGTGAAAGAATTAAAATAGTTATCGACACCGACATCGCCGAGGATATTGATGATCTTTTGATAGTTGCTTTCGCTTTGAACTCACCGGAGTTCGAGGTTCTTGCCATTACTACGGTGGATGGGGATGTAGAAGCCAGGTCGCGGGTCGCCAGGCGAGTGGCCAAGACTTTCGGCAGGCCCGAGGTGCCCGTGGCCAGCGGTTATGTCTGGAACATGCCGCTTGCGGATACGCCCATTCCCGAAGGAATGTATGGTGTCACCCAGGGGGAGCTTGCCCCCACCGAGGAGGGCCTTCCTCCCGCAAGCCTGCTGAAGGCGGATGAATTGGTTGCACGGCTGGCTGAGAAGCATCCAGGTGAAATCTACCTGCTGGCCTTAGGCTCCTACGCCAATATCGGACAACTGCTGGTACGGTATCCGGAATCTGCGGCAAAGCTTAAAGCCATAGTGACCAGCGGTGTTATCATGGATCCCGGCCCGTTCACCTCCGGGGAGAGAATACCTGACTGGAATTTCCGTTACGATCCTCTGGCAGGAGCGGTTATCATGCGCTCACAAATTCCCTGGGTGATTACACCCTCCACTGCGGCCCGTTATGTAGGCGGGATAACCAAAGAAGAGGTGGATCGGCTTATCCGGACCGACAGCAATCCACACCATGTATCCGGTATTCCCTGGGAGGATGTGGACCGCATTCGCGCTGCAGGTCTACCCACTACTGAACTCCTGACTGAGGCCATCGATCTCTGGAAAAAAAATAAACCGGATGCCGCCGATCATCCACACCTTGCGGACCTCAGCGCTTTTGCCTATGTTCTTGGCGGTTGGATGACCACTTTCAGGAGCAATGTATATTTTACCGTGCCGCCCGCCGGAGTATTGCCGGGGATTCGTTTGGAGGTCGATCCCGAGGGTAGAGCTTTGATTGCCAACGAAATCCCTCCGGAACTCGGCTCCAAGTTATACAAGCTGTTCCTTAAGCGCCTGTTGTCGCCGCCACTTGATCAGTCAGATTAACAAAAAAAGGAAATAACCACGTAATAAACGCATATTTGCAGTTGCACCTGGCAGTATCGCAAGTTGATGATACCTTTTTCAGCTTTGTTTAAAGCCAATTTCCGGAGGATTTAATGCAAGAGGCGGATTCAAAATCCCTCGCCGAGGAAATAGGGGCGATTGCCGCTACCGAGGAAAACAAGCGGACCCGGCTGGTCAACGTAGTGCGCAAGGTCCAGTCTGCTTACGGGCAGGTGTCGGGTCAATTGATCGACATGATTGCCGAGTCGCTCAAGATCCCGCGCGTCGAGGTCGAAGGCGTGGTGTCTTTCTACCATTTCCTCACCACTGACAAGAACGGCACCTATCCGATATACCTCAACAACAGCGCGGTTTCCGAGATGATGGGATATGACGAGGTAGCCCGGGCCTTCGAGAAAGCCGCAGGGATCCCTTTCGGCGAGACTACCAAAGACGGCCTGCTTTCGCTGGCGGCCACCTCCTGTATCGGCATGAGCGACCAGGAACCCGCCGCGCTGATCGCCGATGTGCCTTTCACCAGCCTCACGCCCGCAAAAGCCGGGAAAATAGTCGAGGGCCTCAAGGCGGGCAAGACTCCCCGGCAGCTGGTCGATGAGTTCGGCTACGGCGATGGGAACAACGCCCACCCGCTGGTCAAGTCGATGGTCAGAAACAACCTGGTCAAGAAAGGGCCGGTGCTTTTCGGGGATGTCCGGCGCGGGGCGGCTGTCCGCAAAGCGGTGGGCATGACTCCCGATGAAGTGATCGAAGAAGTCAAGATCAGCAAGCTGCGCGGCCGTGGGGGTGCAGGGTTCCCCACCGGGATGAAAATGGACTTCTGCCGCAGGGCGGCCGGCGACCGCCATTACGTGTTCTGCAACGGTGATGAGGGCGAGCCGGGGACCTTTACCGACCGCGTGCTGCTGACCGAGAACCCCGACCTGGTATTCGAGGGCATGACTGTGGCCGGCTACGCTATCGGCTCCCATAAGGGCATCCTCTACCTGCGGCAGGAATACCTCTACCTGCTCGATTTCCTCGAGGACGTGCTCGAGAAACAGCGTCAGGACGGACTGCTGGGCAAGAGCGTGGCAGGCAAGGCCGGTTTCGATTTCGACATCCGCATCCAGCTCGGCGCAGGCGCCTACATCTGCGGCGAGGAGTCGGCCCTGATCAACTCCTCCGAGGGCAAGCGGGGCGATCCGCGGGACAGGCCTCCTTTCCCGGTGCAGTCCGGCTACAAGGGTCACCCCACCCTGGTCAACAACGTCGAGACCCTGGCCGCAGCCGCCCGGATCGTGGAGAAAGGCGGTGCCTGGTTCACTTCATTCGGGAACTCGCCCTCCAGCGGCACCAAGCTGCTCTCGATCTCCGGCGACTGCGAGAAGCCCGGTGTCTACGAGCTGCCGATGGGCATGCCGGTACGCATGATCCT
>JAFGTO010000007.1 GCA_016934095.1 Candidatus Glassiibacteriota bacterium | reverse complement strand
TCAGCTCGATGTCAAAGGGGGCGACAAAGCGGTCGAAAATCTCGGGCGAGATCACCGTGGCCGAGGCATCCCCTCCGCCCAGCTCGAGGATGTCGTAGCGCGCCCCGGCCAGCGAGCGGACAAAGATTTTTTTCCTGGCCTGCAGTATCCCCAGCAGCTCCCCGACCCAGACCGGGTCATCGAAAGTCTCCATGATCAGGCGCTCGGTGCCCACCAGGCAGGCTGCATCCTGCCAGCAGCCCGGCTGGCCGAAAACATCGAAACAGCAGACATGCCCGCGCACGATCCCCCGCTCGCCGAAACTTTCGGCCACCCGGTTGACCTCGGCCACATCGCATTTGGGCGCTGTGGCATAGCGGGCGATCAGGTCTATGTCTTCCTTGCGCTTGATCAGGTGCTCGGCCACCCAGGTGGTGTGCCGGTCGGCCTGGAGCACCATGCCCAGCTCACCTGCGGGAGTGGCGAAGCGGTAGCGGGTGGTCCGGTAATCACCTCCCGGCAGGTGCTCGCTCTCGACCCGCCACTCATCGGTGGCCACCCTCCTGCTCTCCAGGAAACCGATCTCCCCCTGCAGCGGATCGTAGTACTCGCCTGCTACGGTATCCGGCAGGTGGGGCACAGTCCAGGCAACCGCATCGAGGCCGAAGCGGTCGAAAAACTCGAGCGAGCCGGCTCCCTGCAGGTATTTTTCGAGAAAGCTCGGCATCACGTGGTGAGTGGTGGCAGGGAGCCTGTCCGGAGTTTTTTTATCCAGGGCGGCGAGGAGCCTTTGACGGGAAGTCATCATTTTTTACCGGATTTTCGGTTTGGCCCTGAGGGGGGCGGGCCGGCATCTTTTTTGCCAGGCTGCGCTCCCTGCTTCACCTGCCTGCGGTGATCACGCAAAAAAGCTGCCGGCCCGCCCCCGCCGGACAACGCACAAGAGCAAGTCTTCCGGTTAAAAAGTTATCTCTTTCTTGACCTGCATGTAGGTCCCGGGGACAGTCTGCCAGGACTCGGGGATGCGGTCCTCCGGGTCCACCACCACAAAGACCGGGTGGCGGCCCTCCAGGCCCGAGACATCCCAGTCGACCCGGGCGATACCGAACTCGCCGGGGTCGATCGAGGGAATCACCGCCTCGCCGATCAGGTTGTTTCCTTTCAGCCTCCCGTGCACGGGCTGACCGTCGTAGAAGCGCACAACCACGTTGCGCGCCTCGCGCGCCCTGGTAAGCAGGCCGGAAAGGTTGTGGTTGCGGACCAGGGCGGTTATCCGCACTTTTTCGCCACGCCGGTCGAAAGTGATGAACGAGGGGTCGATCAGCACGAGCTGCGCCTGGTTGTAGACCACCAGCTCGCGGGAAGCGAGGTTGTTCTGCTCGCTGGTCTCGGCTATCAGGTTGTCCGGGTCCACCCGGACAAACAGGGTGTTGTGTGCATATCCCGCCACCCTCCGCTGGAAAGCCAGCGAGACACCCTCCGGGGCCCCGATCTGCCGCTGGACCGCCTGCCAGCGGACCACGGCCTTGCCTGTCCCGCCCGGGGCGATATCCGGGATCACCTGGTCTTCGCCTATCCGCACTCCGCCTGCTGACGGGTCGCCGTCGTAGAAGCGCACCGTAACGTTGCGGGCCTCGAGGTCGCCTGAGTTGGCGACCAGCGCGGTGATCTCCACCTCGTCTCCGCTGCAGGGGCGGTCCTCAGAGAGCAGGATCTTGGTGTCCTCGAGCCAGTTGAAAGTAACTGTCCTGCGGTGGCTGCCCCTGCTGCGGTCGGCATAGACCAGCCGGTTGACACCCTCTTTGAGGGCGGGCAGGATCATCGGCCGGTAATACAGGTCGGTCAGGATGCGTACATCTCCCAGGGTTGCATCGGCGGCGGAGCCCGAGGCGTAAAGGCTGAGTCTCAGCAGATAGGAGTACTTGTGCGGGCTGTACCAGGTTACCTGCTGAGTCAGGTCCGTGGCGGCATCCACCTCCCGCCTGCCGGGGCCCCCGGCCTGCCAGAGAGGCTGCCAGGTCTGTCCCTCATCCGTGGAGATCTCGACAGATGCCGAGTCCCGGCCGGTCTTGAGGAAACATTCGGCCTGCACCTGCATGGATGGTATGAAGTATGGGACTCTAACCCGGTAGACTACCCTGCCGGTGCTCCCGGCCGCGGAGGGCCGGAAGACCGGGGGCTTGCCCCTTGCGGTGCCTATGCCGGAAAATTCCAGGGCCTGCTTCCTGTAGAGCCGCGGATCGACCCTGAACTCCAGGGTCCCATTGGCGTAGAGCAGCGGCGGGGTGCTGACCGCTTCTTTCCCTTCTCTGGTGTGGAGCTCCAGCCAGCGCGGCGAGAGGTCCTTGCGGCTCCACCATTTGCCGCGGCCGGCCCATTCGAGGGTCAGTTTTTCGCCGGAGCGCAGGTCCAGGCGGGAGTCCCACGCGGGGCAATCCCTGTTGAACAGGGTCGGGTTGCCGAAATGCGCGTTGTAGCCATCGTACCAGTCCGAGGCGGCGTTGAGGTAGTTGTAGTTCAGGGTGTAAAGGCTCCAGTGCCCTACCATGTGGTTGCTGAAATCCAGGCCCCGGTAGAGCAGGCCGTTGTCGCGGTCCAGCTCCGCCAGCGAGGCAATCGTGCGGTTGTCCCGGTTGAGGAAATAGCCCCGCAGGCGGGCATCGAACATGTGCCACTGGCCGTCGTAGAAGACCGAGCTGATCGTGTGCCCGCCGTTCATACCGATCACCGGGTTGAGGAACACCGAGGGGAACCCGGCGGCGCTCCAGAGGGCGTTGAGGAAAAGGGCGTAGTTGCCGCACCAGCTGAAGCCCCAGAGGCTCGCATACTCGAGCGGGTCATCGCAGCCGCGGCTGCCCCGGTCGTAGAAGTTCTTGACCGCAAAGTAAAAGCAGGCCTTGACTTTCTCCTCATCGGTCATGCCGCCGGTGGCGAGGCTCGAGGCCAGGGCTTCCATCGAGCTGAAATCCAGGCCCCCCTCGAGCCTGAGTCTTACATCCTCTGCCGGCCCGACAAGCTCGAGGCTGCGATTGACCGGCGGGGTCCGGCCCGCCGTCTCGACATAGAACTCAGCCCGGCCGGCCTCGATCACCTGGGTGTGCGACCTGGCCGTGGGCGCAACTGTCAGGTCAGGGCCGGCAGCGGCCAGGGCCGCAAACAGGCCGGGATAAAACAGCAGGGTAACCGTGCTTGAAATAAAACGCATATCTTATGGTCCTTATAGTCCGAGCAAGGTCAGCGGGGCTGGTTGGCTGTCCACCACTGCTCCCACTTTGCAGCATCCAGGCCGAAATCCTGCCCGGTCAGTTTCACCAGGCCCTTGACCGCACCCCAGCGGGCCCAGTCCCTTCCCTCGAGCTCCATCTCGTTGCGCGGGTCGGCGACCGCCTCTATCAAGGGCTCGACTGCTGCCGGGTCTCCCAGGTCTCCCAGGGCCACTGCGGCGCCGTCCCGGACAAACATCGAGCCGTTCTTCAGCAGGTCCAGCAGGGCGGGTAAAGCCGCCCCGTTCTTTCCCGCGGCTAAGGCGGCTGCTGCAGCCAGGCGGGCCTGCTCATCCGGGTCATCAAGCCCGGCAACGAGCAGCCGCTCCGCCGGGTCTCCGCCCAGGCGCCCCAGGGTCTGGAAAGCGGCGGCCCTGACCCGCCAGAACTCGTCCACTGCACAGGCTGCCAGGGTTTGCACAGCGCCCCGGTCGCCCAGCCGGCCCGCCGCCTGGGCTGCGCGCCAGCGCACGAACCGGTCAGGATCGCCCAGGGCTTTCCTCACAGGCTCCACGGCCTGCGGGCGGCCCGAGAGACCCAGACCCTGGACCGCGCGCTCGCGTACGTACTCATCGTCATCCGCCGCGGCCCGGACCAGGAAAGGCAGGCTCTGCGCCGGGTGCCCGACCGCGATCTCCCGCAGGGCGTGCAGCCTGACCGCCGGGTCCGCAGAGCCCAGGCTATCCGCCAGTACAGCCAACTCTGCGGCCGCGCAGAAAGCGGGCAGAAAAAGCCCGGCCAGAAAAAAACACAACATTTTTCGCTGTTTCACCAAATCGACCTTTTTAACATGACGTCATATTATATTTTGGATGACATAAATCTCCCTGCCGCTTTAATCCCCCTCTTTCCCCCTTTGCCAAGGGGGATGATTACTATCCACTTTATTCCGCACATCTCCGGACAATGCTCAAATATTTATAACGTTAAAGATAATTATCAACTGTCTTGCCAAGGGTCCGGCGCCGCGCCCCGAACCTGCTTCGATCGGGACGACTGTCTGCTGTACCTGCTGGCCGGGTTACCCGCAGCCTCTACCACCAGGTTTCGGGCAGGTTCCCGATGTCCTCGAAAGCGCCCGGCACGCCGGCCGCAGGGCCGTAGAACACGCTGCCCCCGTAAGTGGTGAGAAAGAGCATCCCGGGGTTGTTGACGTCCGGAACGGCCCGCTGGCCCCACTTGAAGCGGTATCCCTCCAGCCTCTTCCAGGTCTCTCCCCGGTCGTCGCTGCGATAAGCCGCATTCTGGAAGGTATTGATAAAAATGGTGCCGGGCTGTTCCGGGTCCAGGGCCCCCGAGTTGACCCTTATCCTCTCATCGAAGACCCGTTTCCAGGTCCGGCCGCCGTCCTCCGTGCGGAACACTCCCCCGTGCCGGTCCTCGCCCTCTAACGTGCGGGTCCAGCAGCACAGGTACATCCTGTCCGGCTCAGCCGGGTCGATCACCAGGTCGTGAGGGGCATTGACTCCCTGGGGCAGGGGCACCGGCTGCCAGGACCCGGCCCGGTCATCGCTGGAGTAAAGCTCGCCGTCCACTGTGCCGCCCTCCCTCCTGCCCCGGCTGAGCAGCAGGAACAGGCGGCCCCGGCTGTTGCGGCGCACTTTCCAGGCGTAGCGGTTATCCCCCAGGCCCCGGTTTGCCTCCTGCCAGGAGTTCCCCCCATCGACAGACTTATAGACCCCGCGGTCGAAGATGCAGGCATAGAGCGTGCGGGAACCGGCGGGGCTCTCCGGGTCTATCAGCAGGTGTGTGCCCACCGAGTTTTCGGGGATGCCCTCGCCGCTCCTGCGCCAGGTGCGGCCCCCGTCCTCCGAGACCGCCACCCCGCCCTGGTAGCGTCCGAACCCCTGGCGGCCGAACATCTTGTCCCGCGGCAGGTCGTGTGCATTGGCCCAGACCGACCAGAGGCGGCCCTTGACCTGCGGGTCGAACTCCAGCCAGTAGCAAGTATTGACCCAGGGCTCCGGCACCCCTTCCAGGGAGTGCAGCCAGCTTTCCCCGCCGTTAAAAGTATGGAACAGACCGATATCGGTGTAGGTGATAAAGAAGTGGTCCCGGTCGAACGGGTCGAAATGCACTCCGTAGCAGGTGGTTACGTTCAGTCCGATCGTGGCCGCCGAGCCGTCCGCCAGGTCGCGGCTGTAGACCTGCCGCCAGGTCTTGCCGCCGTCAATGGTGCGGCAAGCCCGGCCCGCATCGGTGGCGTAACAGATCTCCGGGTCGCCGGGGGCCACGCCCAGGGCCAGGGGATTGCCGCCCCAGCCCGGATCGTAGCTGCGCTCCATCCATCCTCCCGTGTAATTCCCGGTCAGGTAGCCCCGGTTGTCGGAAAGCAATACCGGTTCCCAGGACTCTCCGGCGTTCGCGGTCTTGAAGATGCCGTAGCGCCAGCCGCCCTGCTCCCCGGCTGAGTTATAGCTCGAGAGATAGGCCACCTCGGGCCTGCTGCGGCAGACTGCCATGGTGCGTATCCTCGGCACCTGGCCTTCGGCCACGCCCTGGAGCAGTCCACCGCTGGCCTGAGTCCAGCTCGCTCCCCGGTCGGTGCTGCGGAACACCCCACCCTCGAGCTTGCCCTCCCTGCGGCCCATCGGCGCGAGGAGGTAGATGGTCGTGCCTTGTGCGCCGGTGCCGCCCTCGACAGCCGCAATCCTCTCCACCGGCAGGGAGACCTGGGTCAGCTTGCCGGAGCTCAGCTCTACCCGGGCGCAGGCCCTCTCGGTGAAGACCGTAACCTCATCCGGATGGCCCGCCGGGCTGCCCGGGAAGATCGCCAGGGGGACAAAACCCGGCAGCTCGGCAACCAGACGCCAGGTTGCGCCCCGGTCCGCGGAAACCACCAGCATGGCGGATTTGACCTCCTGCCGGTCGCCGCTGCCCATGTAGGCCCTCAGCGGCGAAAGCCCCAGGAAGATGCGGCGGCTGTCCGCCGGGTCGACCCGGATTTTCTGGATGGTGGCATCCAGCGCACCCTCGATGATCCCCGATGGCAGGAAGTCCCGGGACTGCAGTTTTTCCACCGGCACCGCCCTGGCGATGTCGGGATAGATCACGCGCCAGCGCTTGCCGCGGTCCTCTGAGCGGAAGAGCAGGCTCAGCCCGGAGCCGCGGTCCTCGCTGTGGAGGTAGCCCCGGCAGGCGGCGTAGATGGTCTCCGGGTCTCCCGGGTCGAACTCGAAGTCCGAGGGTACGTTCCAGAGATTGAACATGCGCCAGCTCCCGCCACCGTCATAGGTGATATAAGCTGCCGTCATGTCGCAGTGGGTGAGCACCAGGTCGGGGTCGAAAGGGCTGATCGTGGGCAGGAAAATTCCGCCCCCGCCCCCCGGCCCGATCACCCGCCAGGAGTGGGCCGGCTCTTTTTCAGCGCCGGCGGAAAGACTGTTGTGCTCCGCACTCCCGGGGCCGGTCCGGCAGCCCGCCGTCCAGAAAACCGCTGCCGCCGAGAGGACTGTCAGCCATCTGATCCATCCGGTATTAGCTCTCATTTTCCCTTACCCGCCGTTGAGTTGAGCCAACAAGCAGAGAATCGGTCGCCGCCGCCGGGCCAGGACAGCGGGCACGCCCGGCTGCCAAAGCCGCCCCGGGTCAGATACCGGGATACCACCGCACGGCGTTATCGTGGAAGATCTTTTTCAATACATCGGCCGGCAGGGCCAGGCCGCGGAACTTGCCGTCCACCTCCCAGACCTCCATTTCCCGTTCTGTGGCGAAATAAAGGTAGTCGTTGCGGTAGGTTTCCTCGATCCGGGTAATGGTGGAGTCTATGCTGGTCTGCATATAGACCCGGCCAGCACCGAGGTCGGTGCCGTAGAGGATCCTGTCCTGGTACTTGAGACAGAAGCGGCGGACCTTTTCCCGGTCCTGCACCTGGAAGTGGCAGACCCTGGCGGCCAGGTCCACGGCGAAATTGGGGTATTTGTCGAACCGCCGGGCCAGCTCGTCCACGTCGAACTCCAGGCTGCCCAGGTGGCAGCCCACTAGCCGCAGGCCGGGATGACGTGCGAGCACCCTGTCCCGCGCCTCGACATGTTTCCAATAGTGGGGGATTTCCGGGTGAAGGTAGGAGTGGTACTGCGGGTTCTCCGCGAAATACTTGCGGTCGTTGTTGACAGTCATCGAGTCCAGGGGCAGCCAGCAGTTGCGCGGTTCGCCGATGTGGGCCACCAGGGTCTTGCCGCGGCTTTCGATGTAGTCGAAGACCGGGTCGAAGCGGGGGTCGTCGATCATCACGAAACTGCCGTCCGGGTCCTTGAGCACCATGCCTATCTCTTTCCAGACCTTGACCGCTACCGCGCCCCCGGCGAACCCCTCCGCGATCAGCTCGACAGCCGAGCTCTCCCAGTCGGGAGCGCCCCAGTTCTCCAGGCTGAAAGAGGTGGCCCAGGAGATCCATTCCGGATGTTCGGCGTGGAGCTTCGCGGCCAGGTCTATCTGGTCCATCAGGAACTCCCGCTTCATCCCGCGGGTGCTGATCGTAAGCCAGCGCATGTTGTGTTTCTGCAGGGTGGCCAGCAGGGGGCCGACCTCGGAATCCAGCAAGCCTCTGAGGTGGACGTGCGCATCTATTTTGGGCATCGCCATCAGCTCGTCGACACTCAGGTATTGCTCCTGCACCGGCTCCGCCTTCCCCTGCCCGCCGCCCTGCGGACCGGAACAGCCGAACAAGGCCAGCGCGGACAGGACCGGGAAAACCACGTACAGGCAACGGCGAATAAAGTTTTTCGTTGGGCGCATCTGTCCTCCCGAGTCATATAAAGTACGTTGAAATATCAAGAAGTTAGAGTACAAAGGCTGTCAAGGGCCGTTTCCACTCTTGGGGCAACGACATGCGGCAAGAAGGCATTACTTACATAACATGTAGGAATTCTTACAATTACACTGGAAACGGCTTGTCTTGCCCTTGACAGCCCATGAAGCAATAAATTTCCCCATGGGGCGTTGAGGTATTTTTTCAACGCCCCTATTTAATTGTGGAGTCATATTCCCGGATACCACTTCCCGGCATTGCCGTAAAAGATCTTTTTCAGCACCGCAGCCGGCAGGGCCAGGCCGTGAAACTTGCCATTGACCTCCGGCACCTCCATCTCGTCATCCGTGGCAAAGTATTGGTAATCGCGGCTATAAGTGGCCTCGATAAGCTCGAGGGCCCGGGTCATCCCGGATCCGACACAAGTCGAGTCCACGGCCAGGTCCGTACCGTAGAGCAGGCGGTCCTGGTACTTGATACAGAAATCACGCACCTTGTCGCGGTCCTGCACCTGCAAGTGGCAGATCCGTGCGGCCAGGTCCACCGCAAAATTGGGGTATTTGTCGAACCGCCGGGCCAGCTCGTCCACGTCGAACTCCAGGCTGCCCAGGTGGCAGCCCACCATTCGCAGGCCGGGGTGCTTCTCGAGCACCCGGTCGCGGGCCCGGATATGTTCCCAGTAGTAGGGGATTTCCGGGTGAAGGTAGGCATGGTACTGCGGGTTCTCCGCGAAATATGCCCGGTCGTTGTTGACTGTCATCGAGTCCAGGGGCAGCCAGCAGTTGCGCGGCTCGCCGATGTGGGCCACCAGGGTCTTGCCGCGGCTCTCGATGTACTCGAAGACCGGGTCGAAGCGGGGGTCGTCGATCATCACGAAACTGCTGTCCGGGTCCCTGAGGACCATGCCGATATCCTTCCAGACTTTCACTCCCACCGCACCGGCGGCGAAGCCTTCCCCGACCTGCCGGACCGCCGAGCTTTCCCAGCCCGTCTCACCCCAGTTCTCCAGGTTGAACGAGGTGATCCAGGCCACCTGCTGCGGGTAGCGTGCATGCAGCGTCTCCGCCACATTTATCTGCTGCTGCAGGCCCTGCCATTGGGTGCCGACAGTGGCGATAGTCAGCCATTTGAGGTTGTGCTCCCTGAGCTTGCCGATGAAAGCGGCTTCCCCGGCCGCGGGGAGAGCATCGATATGGTCATGGAAATCAATCTTGAGCATTTCCCGAAGCTCGGCCTCGGTCATTCCGGGTTCACGCTCCACGGCCTGCGGCCCTGAGCAGCCCGCGAGATAAAATGCGAGCGCCCAAAGAACAAGGTAAAGGAAAAGCCGGCAGGAAGTTAAACACCCTTTGCAGCAGGAATGCATCTTCACTCCTATTGAAGCTGTAAACTCCATCGGGAGATGCCGCACACCGGAAAAAGACCCAATCAAATTGGCGAATTCATCCAGTCCGCGCAACTAATTTCTCACCGGTTTGGGGCAGTTAGCCGGGATTATTCATAAATTTTCCTGTTGGGTTAATCAGAACCTGTACAACCCCCTGTTTCCCCCTTTCTTAAGGGGGAATGCTCCATAGCCCCATCCGGCCAGCAGAGGGAAGAAAAAATTATCCATTAGTAAAAAGGGTGCCTGCCAAAGGCAGGCGGGAATTGTCGTTCAGGACTGTAATTCAAAATTGTTGAATAATCCGGATCAGAACGCCTCTCCCCAGACCAGCTTTCCCTTGTCTCTCAACTGCACGGCGAGGGACTTGTCCTCTTCGGTCCGCTCGGCGCAGGCCCATTGCAGTGGGCGCTTGACTCCATTGGTGATTATCTCACCGCGGATCCGGACTTTTTTCCCGTACATGTCCACGGGCAGGAGGAACCCTGCCTGCCGCACTTCTCCGCCGTAGGGACGCCCGGCATCCAGGCAACCGCCCGTCTCGAACGAGCCGTCGCTGCTCGCCACCGTAACCCGCAGCACTCCCGGCACTCCGGCCACGCCGTCGTTGGCGAAACCGACAATCAGCTCTGGAGAGCCTTCCCGCTCCCGCTGCCAGACCCAGGAGGGCCGCACCCGGTAGCCCATACGCTGCCGGAGGGTGTCGATCCCGCCTGAACAGCGCCGGTAGTAATCGGCCAGGTTGTCCGCCTCGGTCCACAGGGACCAGTAATTCCCCCGCAGCTCCAGCACCTTGAGCATGGATTTCTCCTTGGCGTTCACCCCGAACTCATCCACCGGTATCTTTGCCAGGTCGTAATCCCGGCGCCAGCCCTGCTCCATGATCACGGCCAGCCAGGGGGGCCGGTTGGCCAGGCGCTCGACCTGGATCGGCTCATCATGGATGATACTGTCCGAGCGCAGCCAGCCGCCCGAGCGCACGGTCATGTCGAGCACTTCGCGGTTGCCCGCGTGGCTGCTGTCCGGCTGGGTGTTGACCGCCAGGGGCACTCTCTTCCAGGTGTCGAGCTGCAGCCGGGTGATTTCAGTCATGGTTTTTTCCGCGGTCAGGTAGTCCGGGAAAGGGCTCGGCAGGCCGCCGGTATGTCCCTCTCCCCAAAACCCGTACATCATCAGGTCCATGTATTCCACCAGGGGGCTGTCATCGAGCTCGGCGGCCAGCAGCTCGTTAAGCTCGCGGAAGGCCTTGAGGAATTCCGGGTGGTGGTACATCGGCTCGCGCATCCGTGTGCCACCCCTGCTGCCGATCTCGACCAGTGGTATTTTCGGCTGCAGGAAATCCGGCAGGGCCACCCGCTCCGGCTGATAGACCGTGTTGGAAAGCTGCACGCGGAAACCCACCCGCAGGCCGTAAGTCCTGGCGGCGTCGAAAGTCAGCTTCCAGATGGGATGCAAGTCCAGACGGCCGGGCCTGTTCTGGACATCCCGCCAGTCGCAGCGGATGTAGAGGACATCGACGAACGGCAGGGCGGCCAGCTTCTCCACGTGCCGCTCCAGGGTCTCCTCCCCCCTGCGGGCCGCCAGGGAAGGCCCGGCCTCCTCCCAGGTATAGCCCACCAGGCCGGTACCGAAATTCCGGACCTGCTCCCGGGAGGGCGAGGTGCTGCAGATGGTGGCCCAGTTCTCGACCCCCTGGTCGCCGAAAGGCCCCTGGTTGAGCCTGTCCGGGACCGGGGGGCCTGGGCCGAAATCGTAACCCTGCCAGAGGTGCACGGGCACATCCGCCCCGGAGGGGCCGGCTGCCAGCCCCCCCAGTGCGGCAGCCGCGGCACCGGACTTGATGAAATTCCTCCTGTCGATCATTTCAGCTCCCGGGCATGGTGTCTTACTGCATGAAAAAGTCAGGTGCGGCCGGATACATATTATGCCCGGCCTTTCCCGGGCGCAACAATGCCCTGCAGGTCATTGAGACAGACCCGCCGGCTTTCCGGACCCGATCTTACAGGGAAGTGTTACCGGCAGCGAAAGCGGCCCGGCCGGGACACACGGCCGGAGTTTCAACTCCCTGGCTCATTTATTTAAAGTTTGTATCATATGACCACGGGATAGCTTATATTTTAGTGAACTGACCACTAAAACAGGAGGCTC
>JAFGTO010000319.1 GCA_016934095.1 Candidatus Glassiibacteriota bacterium | reverse complement strand
TAGCCCGGATTATTCACGAACCGGAGGCCGCGTAGCTAAGTGGCAGGAGATCCGGGCACGGATGTGCCCGACACCCTGATTTGTCCGGGAGCAAGGAAGCAGTGGCGAAGCTGTAGTGCGCGCACCGCGAGCCGCAGATGACGCAGCCAATCGGGCAAAGCAGGCGAGCCGGAGGTAAAAATATCGCCGCGCAGTTCAAGTCGAACCGATGAGAGAAAATACATTTTCCTCCGGATTCGATTTACTTCTGAGCCTGCTCCGCTTCTTGAGGTTATAAGATCGAGGCGATATTTTAATGAATAATTCGGGTTTAACTGCTCGAATGTCCTTGCAGCGGGCTGCTCCGGCTTTTTAATCAAAGGATGAGTTCTACAGATGAAACTGGCCACACTGGGTCCCAAGGGCACGTTCAGCCACGAAGCGGCACTGTGCCTGGACCCTAAATCCGAGATCCTTTTCCAGAGGACGATCCAGGATGTGATCGAGCAAACCGAGGCCGGGCTTGCCGAAGCGGGACTGGTACCGCTGGAGAACTCTGTCTCCGGCGGCGTGGGTGAAACCCTGGATGCGCTGACCGCCAGCGAGCTCACCATCGAGAGGGAGATCATCCATCCGATAGTCCAGAACCTGGCCGGTAACGGCAGCGGGAACGCTTCCGCCATCACCACCATCCTGGCCCACCCGCAGTCTTATTCCCAGTGCGAGAGCTTCCTGCGCAAGTATTACCCGGAAGCCGAGATCATCCCCACCAGCAGCAACGGCAAAAGCGCCGAGATGCTGCGGGATTCCGGCCGCGCAGACATGGGGGCGATCCTGCCCGAGCTGGCTATCAAGCTCTACCGGCTGGAGAGACTGCGCTCGGCCATCCAGGACAACCGCTATAATGTCACCCGCTTCGTGCTGATCTCCTACGGAGCCACCAAGGCCACCGGCTACGACCGGACCAGCCTGGCGATCTACCCCCAGATCGACCACCCGGGACTGCTTCACGATATGCTGGGACGCCTGGCCGGGAAGGGGATCAACCTCAGCAAGATCGAGTCGAGACCGGCCAAGGGCAAGCTCGGCGATTATATTTTCTTCATCGACATCCAGGGCCACATCCAGGACCCGCCGGTAGCCGAGGCGCTCGAAGACTTGAGAAAGAAAGCCTTCCTCAAGGTGCTGGGCGCATATCCCCGTCAATATTGATCCGGGCCGCCGGCTGACACCACTGTCAAGACATGGTAAATTACCCTGGATAACCGGCAGCAACTCAGATCCGCTTTTCAACTTTTAACCCGCAATACGAGCTCAACATTACTATGGCCAGAGACACCTGTACTGTCGGAATCGACCTGGGTGGGACCAACATCGTTTTCGGCCTGGTTACCCCGCAGGGCGAGCTGATTCACCACTTCAGCCACCCGACCGAGGGCCACAAGGGACCCGACCGGGTGATGCAGAATATCCTCGACGGTATCGAGGAGATCATGCAAGCCGGAGTCGGCGGCCGGATCAACGGTATCGGCCTCGGCTCCCCGGGGGCTATCGACACCGAAAGCGGCCTGGTGATCGAATGCGCGCCGAATATCCCCGACTGGACCGGCCGCCAGATCAGGACACCCATAGTGGAGCGTTTCGGCCTGCCCACTTTCGTGGACAACGACGCCAAGATGGCGGTGATCGGCGAGGCGGTGTTCGGCGCCGGGGCCGGCTACCGGCACCTTTTCGTGGTCACCCTAGGCACCGGGATCGGCGGCGGCGTAGTCCTGAACGGCCGCATCCACCGGGGAGCATTCTTCTGCGCCGGTGAGATCGGCCATGCCGCCGTGCAGATCAACGGACGCAGGTGTGTGTGCGGCAAGGACGGCCACCTGGAGGCTTACGCCTCGGCCAAAGGCATCGTGGGCCTGACCCGCGAGCTGCTGGAACAGGGACGTAAATCCGCGCTCACCTCGATGGCCGAAAAAAACGAGGAGGGCTTGACCGCCAAGCTGGTGCTCGACGCGGCCCGCAGCGGCGACGAGGTCGCGCTCGAGGTGGTGAACCTGGCCGCACATTACCTGGGCATGGCCCTGGCCCACTTCGCCATGGTCTTCGACCCGGATATCATGGTTGTCAGCGGCGGGCTGGCCCTGGCCGGAGAGATCCTCTTCCGGCCGATGAACGAGGCCTACACCCGCTACCTGTTCTACCAGAGCATCCGCCAGGCGCCTATCGTACCGGCCAGGATGGGCTTCGAGGCCGGCATGGTCGGGGCCGCGGCCATGGCCATGATCGAGCTGGGGCTCGAGGGGCCGGAAACCCGGCCCTGAAAGCCCGGGGGAGAACCGACGGACCCAAGGGAAGTGAAAACACATGGCGTACGTGCTGGCTCTGGATTTCGACGGCGTTATCAGCGACAGCCTGCTCGAATCCTACCTGATCACCTGGCGAATAGCAGGACGGTTCGACCCCCTGCTCGCCCCGGATGACGGTTTCCTGCCCACCCTGGAGAACATCCACCGCTTCCGCGAGCGGCACCTGATGCACTGGAACTCTTTCAGGGCCCTGGTCCCCTTCTGCAACCGCGGCGAGGACTACCTGCTGGCCCACCGCGCCGTGCGTGAAAAGCGGCACATCACCACCCAGGAAGAGTTCAGCTCGTTCGCCCGGAGCCAGCCCCGGGACCAGCTCGACCGCTTCCACCAGGAATTCTACGTCGAGCGCTACAGGCTCGCCGATGAAAACAGGCAAGCCTGGCTGGCTTTGAATGCGGCCTACCCCGGAGTGGCTGACGCCCTGGAAGCTCTCGCCGGCAGGTTCACCCTGGCGGTCGCCACCTCCAAAGACCGGGAATCGGTACGGCTGCTGCTGCAAGACTACGGCATGGAGGGGCTGTTCGAACCCCGGGCCGTGCTGGACAAGTCTGCCGGCGCCTCGAAACGCGCCCACCTGGACGCCCTGCACGAGATCTACCGCTGCCCCTTCGACCGGATGACTTTCATCGATGACAAGGTGGCCCACCTGCTGAACTGCGCACCGCTCGGAATCCGCCCCTGCCTGGCCGGCTGGGGCTACAACGGCCCTGCTGAGCACGAGCTCGCCCGCAGCCACGATATCCCGGTCCTGAAAATCGCGGACCTGCCTGCTCTCGCCCCGGCCTGAGCCCGGGTAGTCCCGTTACTCCCGAAAAAAGCAGTCCGGCCCCGGCACGCCCTCTCTTCCCCCTGCCTCCACCAGATTATCGCCGTGTTTTTACCTGCACCCGGCTGCTGCAGGCTCTGTCGCCACGGACGGCCCTGGATTTTTCCGTGATTTCTTTCATTTTCAAGTTTCCCAGGCGTGTAGCAGTCCTGATAGTGAATATACGGTCGCAATTAAATACCTTTCTGTCGGCCTGTCCTAGGCAGTCAAACTGAAAACTCACAAATGACCAGCCGGCTGCTAACAATTGCTCCATCATTGGCGTTCCTGGCATTTCCCGGGCCGCCGGATCCTCCCGGTCAATTACTTTTTCCCCTTGACAAGATTCGGGAAGACTGCTATTTTGCGACTATATAGTCACAATTCTACCGAGGTTTTACTTATGCCGACCAATACTTTTTTCAAGCTCGAACAGTCCAAGCGGGACAGAATCATTGCCGCCGCAGTGGACTTGTTTGCCTCCAAAGGCTATACCCGGACCAGCATGGAAGCCGTGGCCGAAGCCGCCGGGATCGCCAAAGGCGCATTATACAGGTATTTCAAAGGTAAGAAAGATTTCTTCCTGCTGGTGGTCGATCACCTCCACCGGGATTTGGACAACTATGCCCGGGAGTTTATCGAAGAGCACAGGGACCACAGCGTATTCGATACAATCCGCGACCATATGGTCTCAATTTATCAGCTCCATGAACGCTTTTCGGTGCATATGAAAATCATCTGTAATGTCCTCTACTATGAAAACCTCGACTTCAAGGGTGAAGTGCTGGCCAAGTTCGGCAAGCTCTCCACCCAGTACACCCGCCTGGTGCTGCAGCGCGGTATCGCCCGGGGAGAGGTCCGCGAGGAGGTAGACCTGGATGCCGCGGCCTTTGTCATCGAAAGCGTGGTGGACCGCTTTCACGACGGGATCATGGTGGTTTACCTGGACCACGGATTCGGCCTTTACCAGGCGCCCCAGGAAGTGGTCGACCGCAAGGCCGACCTGATCATGGAGGGCTTCCGCCGGGCCATCGGCAAGCTTCCGCCTGCTGAAAACCAGGCCGCGGAAAAGCCTTCCCCTGCACGAAAAAAATGAGCGACATGCCTGCAGTCCCGTACCTACGAGAAACAGGAGCTTTCACACTATGCAGAACACTACTACCAGCCCGGCGAGAGCGCTGATCCTGCTCGCCGTGCTCGCGGCCGCGGCCTTCCCTCCGGCCGCCGGGGCGATGACCCTGGACGAGGCGGTGGCCTATGCCATGGACCACAACCGCGACATCCTCTCGGTCAGGGAACAGATCACCCAGCGCAAGGGACAGGTCACCGAGGCCCGGGCGGATGCTTTCCCGGAGGTCAACCTGGCGCTGAGCGGCTACCGGGTGCGCGACCCCGGGTTTCTCAACAGCACTTTCGGACAGTCATTGCTCAAGGGCGGAGGCACGGGCGAAGACGACTTCCCGATACCCATCGAGGCGATCATGCCCAAGCCCCAGACGTTCTACGTCTCCACCCTGAACCTTCACCAGCCCCTGTTCACCTGGGGCAAGGTCTCCAACGCGGTGAAGCTGGCCAACCTGGGGATCGACGAGGTGGACCTGCAATTGGAAACGACCCGCCAGGACGTGGCTTTCCAGGTAACCGGGGCTTACTATGACGTGCTGCTGGCCGGGGAAAAGGTAACGGTCTACGAGAAATCGATCGAAGTCCAGCAGAGGTACCTGAAACAGACCCGCGATTACCTCGAGGTGGGGGACGCTACCCGGCTCGACCTGCTGCGGGCCGAGAGCCAGTTGGCAGCCACCGAGCCCGGGCTGCTCCAGGCCCGGCACAACCTGGTCCAGGCCAGGAAAAACCTCAATTTCCTGCTAGGCCGTCCCCTGGACACCGAGCTCTCCGCCGTGCCGGTGGATGACCCGGCAAACCTCAGCGCGCCGGGCCTGGACAGCGTGGCCGGCCAGGCACTGGCCGCCCGGCCCGACTTGCGCAGGCTCGATGTCCAGACCGAGATGTACGGCAAGACCATTAACGTCTTCAAAGCAGATTACCGGCCCAGGGTCGACCTGAACGCCAGCTACGGGTTCTCGACGATCGACACCAGAAACCAGCTCGACCGCGACTACGAGGCCTGGAGAGTTGCAGTCGAGGTAAGCGTGCCTGTATTCGACGGTTTCCGCAACCGGGGGATTGTCAGGCAGTACAAATCCCAGCAGGTTCAAAAAGAGATCGAGACCGCGGCCCTGTCCGAGAGGATCAGGCTGGAAGCACGCCAGGCCATCGATGCTTTCATCTCGGCTGTCGAGGTGTTCAAAGCCCGACAGGTCGCACTCTCCAGCGCCGAGGAACAGGAGCGGGTCACCGCCGACATGTACGAACAGGGTCTGGCTACCAGCTACGAGCTGCTGGACTCCAACCAGAAAACGATCCAGGCGCGGACCGATTACCTGGACTCCCGCTACAACCTGCTGCTGCAGCGGGCGGCCTTGAAAAAGGTGATGGGTACGCCGGTGGAAAAACTATTTTAACCAAAACGAATGAACCAATCGAGAAAGGTAACTGTCATGAATGGATCTGTTTATCCGCCCTGCCCTCAGGAAGGGCCTCGGGCCGGAAAGATTTTTGGGCCGGCCCTGGTCCTCCTGCTGATACTGGCGGGCGCCTCCGCCTGCTCCAAGGGCAAGGCCGAGGATACCGGGAAAGAAGCGGATAACCGTCCGCAGCGGCTGACCAACGTCGAGGTGCAGACAGCCCGGCCCACCGAGTTGGAAGAATACATCCTGCTGACCGGCTACACCGAAGCCGCCCACGACATCATCATCTCCAGCGAGCAGGGCGGCACGGTCCAGGAGCTGCTGGTGGACCGCGGCGACAGGGTCGCCGGGGGGCAGGTCCTGGCCCGGGTCAGCGCGGATATCTACCAGGCACAACTGGTCGAGGCAGAGGCCGGCCTGCGGCTGAAACAGGCTACGCTGAAAAAGGCGAAAACCCTTTACGAGCGGGGAAGCCTCACCGCCATGCAGCGGCTGCAGGCCCAGGTGGAGCACGATGCCGCCGAGGCCAACGTGGAGCTGGCTGAAAGCCGTCTGGAGCGGGCGGTGGTCGCTGCTCCGTTCAGCGGAGTGATCGACGACCGTTTTGTGGAACAGGGCGAGATGGTGTCGCCCGGGGGAAGGCTGCTGCGCCTGGTGGACCGCAGCCGCATGAAAGCAGTCAGCGAGTTCTCAGAGCTGGATGTGACCAACCTGCATCAGGGTATCCCGGCCGAGGTCAGCTTCGACGCCCTGCCCGGAAGCTCGTTCCAGGCCGAACTCTCCTTTATCGCCGCCAGCGCCGACATGGCCAGCCGCTCTTTCCCCTGCGAGTTCCAATTGGCCAACCCGGACCGGACCATCCGCGGCGGGATGATCGCCCGTATCCGGGTGCTCAAAGAGCGGCACACCGGGGTGCTGGTCCTGCCGCAGACCGCCCTGGTGGAAACCGAGAACGGCAGGAGCCTGTTCGTGCTGGAAAGTGAAACCGCGGTGAGAAAAGCGGTTACTCTCGGGGCCTCCAACAATGAAATGGTAATAGTGAAAAGCGGGCTCCGGCCCGGAGAGTCAGTGATAGTCACAGGACACCGGGACCTGGTGGACGGCCAGCAGGTGCGAGTTACCGGTAGAAAGGACTGAGCCTGCAATGATCGTTACCGATATAGCCCTTAAACATCGCCTCAGCGTCTTCGTGCTGATGTTCATCATGGTAGTCACCGGCTTCCACAGCTACCTGAACCTGCCCAAGGAAGCCGCCCCGGACATCACCATACCCTATATCGTCATCTCGACCCCCTATTTCGGGGTCTCGCCGGATGACATGGAAAACCTGGTCACCAATATCATCGAGCGCGAGCTTAAAACTTTGAACGATGTCGAGGAGATCCGCTCGACCAGCTACGAGAGCTACTCCCTGATTATCGTGGAGTTCGTGGCCGGCACCGATATCGACCAGGCGCTGCAGAAAGTCAGGGACAAGGTGGACCTGGCCAAGCCGGACCTGCCCGAGGATGCCGAGGACCCGGTGATCTCCGAGATCAACTTCTCGGACTGGCCGATCATGATTATCAACATCAGCGGGAAAATGGGCCTGGTCGGCCTGAAAAAAATCGCCGAGGACCTGGAAGACCTGGTCGAGACCGTGCCCGGGGTGATCGAGGCCAACGTTACCGGCGGACTTACCCGGGAAGTCCAGGTCAACCTCGACCCTCAGCGGCTGCGCTTCTACAACCTCGGGGTTACCGACGTGATCGACGCGGTGCATGACGAGCACCTCGACACCCCGGGCGGCTCCATCGACATCGGCAACACCAAGTTCCTAGTCCGCATCCCGGGTGAGTTCTCAGTTCCGGAGGACATGAAAAACATCGTCGTCAAGGTGGAGAACAACCGGCCGGTCTACCTGAGGGACGTGGCCGAGGTGGTCTATTCGTTCAAGGAGAAAGATTCGATCAGCCGGCTCAACGGTGAAGAGACTGTCTCGCTAGCGGTCCAGAAAAGGAGCGGGGAAAACCTGCTCGAGATCTCCGACCGGGTCAAGCAATTGATCGACCAGACCATGGCCAAGCTCCCGCCGGGAATCAAGATCCAGATCACCGGCGACCACTCCAAGGACATCCGGACGATGGTGAACGAGCTGGAAAACAACATCATCAGCGGCCTGATCCTGGTGGTCCTGGTGCTCTTCGTGGTCATGGGAATCCGGAACGCTTTCCTGGTAGGCATCGCCATCCCGATGTCGATGCTGGTGAGCTTCCTGGTGCTGACCATAATGGGTTATACCATGAACATGGTTGTGCTTTTCAGCCTGATCCTGGCGGTCGGCATGCTGGTCGACAACGCCATCGTGATCGTGGAGAACATCTTTCGCCACAACCAGGAGGGCCTGAGTCTCTGGGAGGCCGCCCGCAAGGGGACCGATGAGGTCGGCATGGCGGTGATGGCCTCCACCCTGACCACGGTATGCGCTTTCGTGCCCCTGCTGAGCTGGCCGGGTATTGTCGGGGAATTCATGGTCTTCCTGCCTATCACCCTGATCATAACCCTGACCTCCAGCCTGTTCGTGGCCCTGGTCTTCAACCCGACACTCTGCTCGCGCTTCCTGCGCCCCAGCACTAGCGTCCACACCATCGAGGCCAGGGAAGACAGGCTCGGAGTAGTGTTGAGGAACTACCTGCGCCTGTTGAAAATCTCGATGAGGCGGCCGCTGCTGACCCTGTTTTCATCCATTGCCTTGCTGGTGCTGATCATCATGGCCTACGTGCTGCTGGGACACGGAGTGGAGTTCTTTCCCAAGACCGACCC
>JAFGTO010000318.1 GCA_016934095.1 Candidatus Glassiibacteriota bacterium | reverse complement strand
GATTCCTGGGAGGGCACCTGGATCCTGCCCTCGAACCACCGGGAGCTGGCCTGGGCGGTCCGTCAGGCCGCAGGCGGCAGGCTTAGCCTCGAGGTCGGCGCACCGGACTGGGTGGCTGTGGAACAGGTGGAAAAGCAGGGCATGGTCCTGGTGCACCTGGTCAACTACCGTCTGGGCGATGTGCTGACCGACATTCCCGTGGACATTAGAGTCGATGCCGGCAAAAAAGTAGGCAGGGTGCGGGTTGTCTCGCCGGACAGGCCCGGGGAGCAGGAGCTGGATTTCCAGTTCGAGGGCGGCCGCTGCAGTTTCAGAGTGCCGCTGCTCGAGGTTTACGACGTGGTGATGGTGGACCTGGCGAGCGGATGAAGCGGGCAGGGTTTTGCTGGTTTGCGGGCTGGATTGCTGGGGCGGGCCGGCATACTTTTTGCTTTTGCACCGGCAGCAGCTGAGCCTGGAAAGGTGGTTTTGCAAAAAGTATGCCGGCCCGCCCCCCTCCCGTGCAGGGCACCAAGACCCTGTCCCCGCACCGGACCCCTGTACCGTTCACCCGCTACATCTGCGATAGCTGCGCACTTGCCCCGCTGTGGTAGGCATCCAGCTCCAGGGCCTTCCTGAATTCACCCCCGGCGGCCGCCCGGTCGCCCTTGCCCAGGTAGCCCAGGCCCATCAGGTAATGGGCATCCGCCATCAGTGCCTCACTGGACCGCTTCTCGCCGAACTTGGCGAAATAATCCCCTGCGGCGCTGGCAGCGAGCTGCCGCCTGCCGAGCTCGAGCAGGCTGTCGAACAGGCTGTTTGCACTTTGCTCATGGCCCAGCTTCCTGAAAGACAGCCCCTGGTAATAGCCGAGCTCGGGGCTGGGGATTTTCTCGGCGACCGCTTTTTTGTAGAAAGAGCGGGCCGTGGAGCTGTCTCCAGCGGACTCGTGCGCCGCAGCAATGAAATAATAGACCTGCGGTTCTCTCCCGCCCCGGTAGGGCTTGCCTACCTCCAGGTTGGCCGGGTATTCCAGTGCGGCCTCGAAGTCCGCCAGCGCTTTAAGGTATTTACCCTGCCTGAAATATTTCTGCCCCCTCAGCAGGTGCGCATCTACATAGGTATCGTGTATTTTGCCGCCGCCTTCCCAGACATGGAAATGGTGTTTCTGCAGCAGGCCGACAGCCTTGTCGTACTGGGCTGTCTTGACGTAGAGCTCGATCTCGCGGGCGAGGATGTAGTCCCTCTTGTCCACGGTGCGCTGGTTCTTTTCCAGGAAGGCCAGCCTCTTGCCCGGCGGAACACCCTGGTCCTCGTACAGCCGGTCCAGCTCGTAATAGTACCTCGGGTCGATCTTATTGAGAGAGACCGCTTTTTCCAGGCAGGATACGGCGGCCGGGAGGTCTTTCCTGACCCGTGCATAGGCCAGGCCCAGGTTGCGGTGCACCACCGGGAAAGTATCATCCAGCTCCCGGGATTTCTCCCATTCTGCGATCGCCGCCTCGGGCTGGCGGTCATAGAGCAGGTTGCCCAGGTAGTAGCGGGCCCGGGCATCAGCGGGGTTGCTCGCGGCTGCGGCCCGCAGCACCTCGACAGATTCCAGGCGGAAGGGGAAGACATAGTCGGGCGGCATCCGGCCGGCCAGGCTGTAATAGCTGGATTCCTGCCCGGTGTCGCCTTTTTTCCCGGAATAAAATCCCAGGCAGTAATAGACCAGGGGGTTGGAGCAGAGCGCGGTATCTTTCGTATCCACCGCTGTTGACAACACCCCGGCCGCCTCATCCCAGAGGCCGCAGTCAGCATAATCCGCTGCGGTTTCCAGGTAGTTCTGCACCGACCCGCCGGTCGTTTTCCTGAATGCGTCCAGGCCGGCCCGGGCCTCAGCGGGCCTTCCCGCTCCGGACTGCGCCAGGTACAGCTCGAGCGGCGCCCGGAAATCCAGCGGGTCCATGGCGATAACCTCCGAGGCCAGCTTTGCTGCTGCCTCGAAGCGGCCGAGCCGTCTCAGGGCCGCGGCCCTCAGGTTAAGGGCCTTGGTGTTCAGCGCATTCGTGGAGATCGCCCTTTCCAGGTATTCCAGGGCCATGGAGAAATCGCCCTCGAGGCAGGCCAGCTCGGCCAGTGAATAGAAACCGGCCGAATACCAGGCATTGCTCCAGGTCGCCTGGTAGAAAGCATCGGCTGCCTCATCGTACCTGCCCTGGGCCTTGCAGGCCACTCCCAGGTAGTAGCTGGCTTCCCCGTCCCGGGGCTTGGTGTGCTTGCCTGTGGCGCGGGCCAGGGCCAGCCTGAGCCTCTCCTCGGCCTCGCCGAACATACCCCGCTTGCAGTACAGGATGCCCAGGGCGGTGTTCACCCGGTAGTCTCCCGGGTCTCTTCTCAGCGCCTCCTCGTAGTAAGGGTAAGGCTCCAGCACTGCGTTGTGGAACTGCTCCAGGCGCATGCCTGCCAGGTATAGCTCTTCTATGGTCTTGATCTGCGCGGGCGGCGGGGGAGGAGTTACCGGCTCCGGCATGGGGGAGCCTTTTTTCGGTGTTGGACTGTAGCTGATCAGCTCTTCCCCCCCGGCGGAATAAACTGTCAGTTTCAGGTTCTGCTCCCCGGCACCGGCGGGCAGGGCGGTTTCCCGGTAAAAAGACCGCCCCGGTTCGATGTCCGCCGTCTGCTCGAAGACCACCTGCTGCCCGGCTTCCAGTACTACCCTGGCATTTTTCCGGGCCGCAGAGGTGTTCACTCCCACCCGGGCCTCGTTCTCCCCGGCTATCTCGAGGTTGACCGCGGCTTCGAGGTTGGCGTTCTTGACTCCCCCAAGCTGACGGATGGGGTACCAGTACTGTTTGAAAGTCTTTACCTCGTAGGGCTGGATGAAGCTGTAGTCGGGCTGGTTGTCCGAGTAGGCGCCCACCATCAGCTCGATGTACGGCCCGTCGGTTTCGGTGAGCATCAGGTCCCACATCCTTCCCACTGCTCCGGGACCCCATTCCCACAGTTTTTTCCCGGAGACCAGGTGGTGGTCGGCCACGTGCACCACCCCGGCTTCTTTCCCGTGGTCGTACCCGGCGAAAAAGTCCTCGGTGCACTCGATGGCGAAAAGGGAGGTAGGCGAAGGATGGTTTTTCCACCAGCTCAGGTCCACCCCCGCTGTGTAGTCCACCCCGTTATAGAAATGGTGCGAGACCGGCCAGGGGGTGAACTGGTCTTTGCCGTGGTAAGTGGCGTACTCGAGGCTGGGCGGGAAGATTATCTGGTATGATGAATCCGCGTGGACTGCCACGTTGGCCCAGTAGAGGAAAGTATGCACCAGCGGGGTGCGGTTGAAGATCTTGACCGTGGTCTCGAGGTATGACTTCCCCGGATGCACTGTCAGTCCGACCAGCCATTTCAGCCGGTGGCGCAGTTCTATCTCGCCTACCCAGACAGTCTTGCTGCCGTCGGCGCTCTCCTCCACCGTGTAGTCGACCGGCATGAAAGTGGAGGCCCGGTGGTGGTGGGGGACATTCCACTCCACGCCGCCGGAGACCCAGGCGCCGTTGACACTGATGAAGGCGGGCTTGATCACGTGCTGGCGGTAAAAGAAATCGTAGCCATTGGTCTTGTCCAGGGCGGTGAAAAGCCGGCCGCCGATCTCGGGGAGCACGCAGATTTCGAGGAACTCGTTCTCCAGGTAGACTGCCTGGTAAGTCTTGTCTTCGCGGATGTCGGTCAGCTCATCCTGCATGGGATAGGGGTAGACCACTCCCTTGGCGCCCTGGTACACCTTGCCGTCGAAGAAAATCGGGTTGGGGTCCGCCTTGCCCACCCGGTAAGCGGGGAGTGTCAGGGGCTCCTCGCGCAGCAGGACTCCGCTTTCCGCGGCCGCTGCGGCTGTCAAGCCGAACAGGAGCAAGGCTGTGATCAGGTGCTTTCTGCCTGGCATAGGTCTCTCCATAACATTAAGTTTTCCGGTAAGCTGCGTGGTCGATGCGGATAAATCTATCATGACAGTCAGCGATATCCAAGGAGAAATCTACTCGGATAACGGGGCTTATCTCAGGGAAATTGACAGGCAGGGACCGGGTCTGTATCTTAAAAATCAAGCGTAGTATAAAGAATTGGTTAAGCTCCGGTCGATCCCATTTTTATTGACTCTTTTGCTGCAACCCCATCCTGGAGGTCTCGTCATGAAACAGCAGACAGGGAAAATCTCTCGCAGGAAGTTCCTGGCCGGTACTATTGCGGCGACCACGGCGGCTTCCGCCATGCGGGTTCTGGGGGCCAACGACCGTATCCGCCTGGGGGTGATCGGCACCGGCAACCGCTCCGGGAGCCTGATCAAATCGGTCAACGAGCTGGGAGGAGTCCAGTGGGTCGCGGTCAGCGACATCTGGGATCTCCGCCGCGATGAGGGCGCCGAGGTCTGCGGCGCGGCCGTGGACAAGTATGCGGATTACCGCAAGCTGCTGGAGCGCCAGGACATCGATGGCGTGATTGTCGGCACTTTCGACCATGTCCACTCCCGGGTCGCTATCGATGCCTGCCTGGCGGGCAAGGATGTCTATGTCGAAAAACCGATGACCTCTGTGGCCGAGCAGGGGCCGGAGGTGGTGCGCGTTGCGCGCGAGACCAGCCGGGTGGTGCAGGTGGGCATGCAGCAAAGGAGCATCCCCCATTTCATCGAGGCTAGGCAGCGCTTTTTCGACAGCGGTATGATCGGGCGGGTGAACATGGTCCGCACCATCTGGAACGGCAACGGCGGGTACCTGTACAAGGCACCGCCCGGCATGGAGAAAAAACCGGCCGGACTGGACTGGGAGGCCTGCCTGGCCTGGTTGCCCAAAATCCCCTGGGATCCCCAGCGCTATTTCAACAGGTTCGCCTACTGGGATTTCTCGACAGGCGGGATGACCGGCGGGCTGTTTGTCCACATGGTGGACGTGGTCCACTGGTTCCTGGGCCTCACCAAGCCCGAGTCCGCAGTCGCCCTGGGGGGGATTTACCGGTACCGCGACGGACGAGACACGCCGGATAATATCAATATGGTACTCAGGTACCCGCAGGATGTCAACGTGACTTTCGAGGCCACGGTGAGCGACATGGCCAGCCCCGAGGTGGCGGATATCGTTTTCATGGGTACCGGCGGGAGGCTCTCGATCTTCCGCTCCGGCTACCGGTTCCTCTCGGACGGCAAGGAGGGACGGGCTGAGGAAATCGCCCTCGCGGTGCCTTACGCCTCGGCCAGGCATCATCTCGCAGATTGGCTGGAGTGCATGCGTTCCCGCAAGAAACCCAATGCCGATGCGGAAACCGGGCACTATTCCTCGACGGCCTGCCACATCGGCAACCTGGCCTACAAACAGAATGCCTGCATCCGCTGGAACAAGGAGTGGGAAGTATGAGCATCGAACCCGGAGTAAACCTGGAGTTTATACGCTGCGAGGATAAGCCTTTCGCAGCAGGGGTCCAGAGGGCGGCCGAGATCGGCTACCGGTATGTCGAGCCGATGGTGCACCTCGGCCGCGAGTTGTTGAGTGAGGCGGGCTACTTCCATTCATTTTCAATGGAAGAGGACCCGCTGCTGATGAAAGACATCCTCGAGCGATACGGAGTCAGGGCCTCGGGCCTCAGCGCGCACTGTCCGCTGATGCGGCCGGAGATCAGCGTGCCCTACCTGCAGAACGCGGTCCGCTTTGCTGCTGCGGTCGGCGCCCCGGTGGTCTGTACGGATGAAGGCATCCGGCCCGACTGGATGAGCGACAGCCAGTGTTTCGAGGTGATGAAATACACCCTGACTATGGCGCTGCGCACCGCCGAGCGCTACGGAGTCTTTATCGGGATCGAGCCCCATCAGAGTATCTCCCGAACCACAAAAGGCCTGCTGCGGATTGCCACCCTGGTGGAGTCGCCGTGCCTCAAGGTGAATTACGATACCGGCAACGCCTACCTGGCCGGGGAAGACCCCTGCCGGGGGCTGACAGAGGTGATGCACCTGCTGGTCCACGTCCATGCCAAGGATATTGCGCTGCGGCAGTCGGAAGCCGAGCGGGGAGAGGTCACCGGCACGCCCGTGGGCTGTGCCTGCGGGGATGGAGTGGTCGACTGGAGCAAAGTGGTCGGCATCCTGGCCGCCGGCGGGTTCCAGGGAGTGCTCTCGGTGGAGTGCGGTACCTCTGAGCAGGCGGAGCGCAGCCTCACTCACCTGCGCGGCATCCTGGCCAAAGCATGAAGGAGCTGACTATGAAGATATGGAAAAATACCATCTGGGCGCTTGCCGGGACGCTGTTCCTGCCGTTCCTGGCCCAGCCTGCGCCCGCCGCCGGGAAGATGGACCCGTTTTTCCGGGAGGGAGCGCTGCGGGTCCTCATCCTCTCCGGGCGCAATAACCACGACTGGCGCACAACCACGCCGTACCTGAAAAAGCTGCTGCTGGGGACCGGACGCTTCGACGTGCGGGTAAACGAGGAAGCGTCCGGGATAACCGCAGCCGCGCTGGCACCTTACGACTTGCTGGTGTTGGATTACATGGGCCCCAGGTGGGGCGAGGAGGCCGAGACTGCGGTGGAGAGGTTCGTTAAAGCAGGCAAAGGCATGGTGGTAGTGCACGGGGCCAGCTATGCGTTCAGCGGGCGCGAGATCCTCGGCGACAGCCACGCGGGCACCGGGGTTTTTGAGCCGCCCTGGCCGGAATACGCGCGCATGGTAGGCGGCATCTGGGCCGACAGCACGGCCCACGGGGACAGGCACCTGTTCGAAGTCAGGTTCACCGACCGGGAGCACCCGGTCGCCGCCGGCATGGGAGAGGGCTTCATGATCTCGGACGATCTCTACCATGACCAGCGGATGGAGCCTGACGCTCATGTGCTGGCTACCGCTTTCAGCGACCCTGCCACCAGGGGTACCGGCGAGGATGAGCCGATCCTCTGGACCGTGAGCTATGGAGACGGCCGGGTCTTCTATACCGCCCTGGGCCACGACCTCAACGCCATGCACGCCCCGGGGTTTGTGGCCACCTTCCTGCGCGGCTGTGAGTGGGCGGCCGCCGGTAAGGTCAGCCTGCCGCCGCTGATCGACCCGGACTCCCGTGCCGGGGATGTCCCGCGAGTGCTGGTCGTTACCGGCGGCCACGAATACGACACCGAGTTCTATAGCGTCTTTGACGGAGACTGGCTGGTCTGGGACCACGCCCTTTCCAACCACCAGGCCTTCGGCTCGGAGATCCGCGAGAGGTACGACGTGCTGGTGCTCTACGACATGTCGGCGGAGATCTCCGAGCAGGAGAAGAAAAACCTGCGGGACTTCGTGGAGGGTGGCAAGGGGCTGGTGGTCCTCCACCACGCCATCGCAGACTACAACTCGTGGGAGTGGTGGTGGCGCGAGGTGGTCGGCGGCAGGTATATCCTGCCCGGTGGCGACCAGCCCGCTTCCAGCTACCGGCACGATGTCGAGCTGTCTGTGCGTCCCAGGGGCAGCCACCCGGTCACCGCAGGGATAGGCCCGCTGCAGATCGTGGATGAGACCTATAAGGACATGTGGATCTCGCCGCAGGTTAAGGTGATCCTGGAAACCGAGGATCCCACCAGCGATGGACCGTTGGCCTGGGTCAGCCCCTGGCAGGGGTCCAGGGTGGTATACCTGCAGCTGGGCCACGACCGCCAGGCCCACCTTCACCCCGCCTACCGGGAGCTGGTGAAAAGGTCGGTCCTCTGGACAGCGGGGAAGCTGGAGTGACCGGCTGAAAGGGTTGCCAGGCCGCCGTAATTTTCTTAATTGACCGCCCGAGCGAATTCCCCGCGACTTGGCCGCTGAGGTCAAGCGAGAGAAAAAAATATTCAGAAATACCTGCAAACAGTCGAAGATTCTCCGCAGCTTGGCTCAAGGGGAGTCTTCAATTTCATGGTTCAAAGGTGACCTCAGATGCAGATCTTCTTGCCTATCGTGATCTGGATGAGGCATTGGGATTATTCGATTCAGTATTATACATAGCGTCCTAAGTATTGCATTATAACGGCGACCCAATTATATTGCCTTCCAAGACATAAACAACAAACAATGTATTGGAG
>JAFGTO010000317.1 GCA_016934095.1 Candidatus Glassiibacteriota bacterium | reverse complement strand
GTTACTTTCAGCGGCACCGGGATCACCGTGCTCACCGTGCCGGCCACTTTCAACGGGTCGAGCCAGCTGTTGATCGATATCAATATCGGCGCTGCCGCCGCCACCGGGCTGCGCAACGTCACTGTCAACAACCCCGACGGCCTTTCCGGCACTGGGAACAACCTGTTCCAAGTCCTGGCCGCCGGCCAGCAGCCCGGCCCGATCATCAACCAGGTGGTGCCGGACTCGGCGCTGCAGGGGGAGACCAACAAACTGGTCTCCATCCAGGGACAGAACTTCCAGCCAGCGATACAGGTGGTTTTCAGCAATCCGGGTATCTCCATTGTCTCGGGACAATACATCAACAGCACCGAGGTGCGGGGGACTATCAATATTTCCGCGGGCGCCTCCACCGGCACTGGCACTGTCACGGCCACCAACCCGGACGGTCAGTTTGACCAGGCTAATTTCAAGGTAGTTGCGGTGGTGCCCAATATTGCACAGATCAACCCTGTCAGCTCCGGCGCCGGCACGATCTGGATAGATGTTACCGGGAGCGCTTTCCTCAGCGGTATCGCCGCCACCAAGAGCGGGACCGGGCTTACCGTCGTCAGTACGCAGTATAAAAACTCCACCTGGGTGCGGGTCAGGGTCGACATCGATAGCGTACTTATCGGCAGGGACGTACAGATAATCCTGACCAATCCCGGCGGTGGAAGCGATCAGGCGACTTTCCATGTCAACGGTACCTGGTTCCCATAATAATTGGAGCCTGGAATAGGCAAATAAATGAAGGCAAAGCACATCATAGTCGCGGTGCTGGCACTGGCGGGCATTATCGCCGGAGGGTATAACTGGCTCAGTTATTTCAAGGCGACTTCGCCTGGGTCCGCAATAACGGCTGTCAGGCCACAGCCGCCGCAGGAGACCCCCGGCGAAGCCGCCCTGCCCGGACAGACCGCCGCCCTCGCCTCCAGGCAGCAGCCGGACTCGGCGCAGACAGAGCCGCCGCGGGAAAAGATCCAGTGGCCGGATACCGTGGGCCGCAACCCTTTCCTGACTCCCGGGGAGATCGAGATCATCGCCAGGGGCGAGTGGGTCGAGGAGCAGCCGGAGGCTCCTGTCATGCAGCCGGGGGTTGCAATGCCGGAGCTTAAAATCACCGGGCTGATCCTGGACAGGACGACCGGCAGCTACCAAGCGCTGATCAACGGCAAGGCCTACCATAGCGGGGACCAGGTCGGCCTGGAAACTATCGTCGAGATCAACGCCCAGGCGGTTATTCTCGAATACGGCGGCCACAAGCGCACCGTTTCACTCAATTCGGACAAGGATAAGGACAAATCATCCACTGGGGTCACCCTGAAAAAGGCCCCTTGAGCGAATGCTTGTCGGTATCGGCCCGGCAGGGACAGCCCGCGGATAAACACCGTTAACTCTTGTCCGTAGTGGACAACGATCCCATTCATCGTTTTTAGGGTAATGATCGATGGCGCCTGAAGCTGCAGCAGACAAAGCCCCTGCGGGGATACAGAAAGCCAGACCGGCTAAGGCGAAGCGCTCGATCCGGGAAAAGCTGGGCCTGCTGCGCCCGGGTGGGCGCAGTGTTGTCGGAGTGCAGACTACCTCGACCATCATGCGGATAATCGAGATAGACAAGAGCGTTACCCCGCCGAGGGTGGTCAATTTCTCCTCCATTGACCCGTTGATGGAGAACGTGGTCGAGGCCGCCGACCAGATCCAGGGCCTGATGCACGAGAAGAACTTTACCGCACGGCTGGTCAACGGAGTGGTTTACGAGCACGGGGTGGAGCATCGCCAGGTGGCGCTGCCGGTGCTGGGACGCAACGAAATGCAGGCGGTGGTGCGCCGCGAGGTGAAAAAAATCGTTCCGGATGCCAAACCCAAAGACATAAGTTTTGATTTCTGGCTGGATAAAAATGTCAAGAAATCCACCCGCAAGTCCGATGTGCTGATCGGCGTAGTACCACGGGAAAGCCCGCAGAAAATAATCAACCTGATGGAGGCTGTGGAGCTCGAGACCCAGGTGATTTCTACAGTGCCGCTGGCCCTGATCACCGCTATGAAATTGATGTGTACCCAGGTCGAGGGTAAAATAGTCTCCATGATCCACCTCGAGCGCGACCGGAGCTACCTGGTGATCGCCAACCGCGGCAACTGGGTTTTTTCGCGGGAGTTTCCTTCCGTGCTGGTAAAAGAGGAAGCCGAGGAGCCGGGAGGTCTGAAGCTGGATGCCAAGCGCAGGTTCGTCAGTGCGCGCTACCTTGCCGAGCGGGACCGCCTGCTGGTGGAGGTCAACCGCAGCTTTCTCTATTTCAAACAGCGCTTTCGCGGCGAGGGGGTGAGCCTGGCTATCCTCAGCGGGGAAGCCTTCAACCTGGACCAGGTAGCCGGAGAGTTCCACAAAAACCTGGGTATCGCGGCGGAGATCTTTGCACCGGTCAGCGGCTTGCAGTACGAGCACCTGGGTGAAAGGGCCAGGAAACTCGAGCGGATTTTTCCCTCGCTGGCCCTGCCCTTTGGCGCCGCCCTGCAGACACCGCGGGAAGCCAAGCTCAATTTTGTCCCGCCGACCTACCTCTCCCGTCGCAAGGCCCGCGCCCGCCAGTTGATGATGACGGCCGCCTCGGTAGTCCTGCTGATCGTGACGACCACCGGCTACCTGATGCTGCGCAGCTCGAGCGCCGAGGCCGAGCGGTTGTACAATGAGAAAGTTCGGGAGAATGTTGTTGATCAGTTGAACAACGATCTCGACAAAATCGCTTTTGTGACCAATCAGCGGGAGCTGGCCCAGACCCGTCAGCAGTTTCTCGAAAGGTTCGAAACCCGTCAGGGACCGGAGCAGGAGCTGCTCCTGGCACTGAGCTACCTGGTCCAGGATGATGTAGTGCTTTACCAGGTCATATTCGACAGGTCGGATTCCACCAGGGCCATGATCGTCGGCAGGGTACAAGCCGGGAACGGTTCCAATCCGGATGCGGTGTTTTACAGATTTAACCAGAGGTTGAAAAATTCGGGACTCTTTTCCAAAGTAGCGGAAGCCGAAACCAGAATCATCCGTAACGAACAGGATGTGACGGAACTCTCATTCATGGTCGACTGTTTCCTGGACGGCTGAACTTCTGTTATCTCGACTGCCATGCCCTTACCGTCAGGTATAAAAAAGGTCATCATCCCGCTGTCTTTCCTGTTTTTTTTCGGGGCCGCCTGGTTCGGCCTCTTCGAGCCGCAGTTCAAGAAAAGCAGGGAATACCGCGAAAAGCTGAGGACCCTGGAACAGCAGATCGAGGCCATTACCAGGCAAGTCGGCTCGTATGAGCCTCCCACGCCCGAGGAAAGCGAGAGATGGCAGCGGCTGGCCGAAGAAATCGAGCGCAGGATCCCGGAGGGGCGGCAGCTCACCGAGCTCTATGCCTATCTTTCTGACCTGGCGGAAAAGAGTAAGCTGCAAAATTTTAACCGACAACTTGTCGAGGGTTCGGACCAGGAATCGGAAGAAGATGGTATCAAGCGCAGCAGCGTTGATCTGGAACTGACTTTTCAAGGCGAATACAAGTCGGTGATGCGGTTCCTGGCCGGGCTGCACTCGCTGGAGCGGTTGGTCGAGGTGCAAAAACTCGATGTTTCCAGAAGGCCGCCCCTGGTGGGAGTAAAAATAATTCTGCGGAGCTACTACTCCAGCTGAACGCGGCAAGGCTTGCCGTGTCTGGTAGGAAAAAAATGCCTCACTCGAGAAAAACGGACTTATCTGTGCCTGATTCCCAAATGGTTTGTTTTTTGCGGAATGACCGGTATTGACGGAGTGCTATCTGCGCTTTCAAAAAAGTTTCTGGAATCAGGAAAAATATTCCACAAGATAAGCCCTTTGCCCGGGAGGGATAATGAGAATCGCGCCAAACAGATTGATTTCATCGGTCGGTCTCTCGGTTACGACCATGATAATGGTTTCGACATTCGCTTTTAACTCCTGCCACCGCAGGCAGATAACCCCCCTCTCCGAAGCATCCGAGCTGCCCTCCGCCGGCAGGATAACTCTCCAGGAGGAGCCGTTGAGCGAAGAGTTGTCCGAACTGGCGGTTCCCCAGCTCGAGGAGGAAAAGCAGCCCGACTATTCTTTCAACAAGGCTGAAAACATTTTCGATGTCAACCTGGTGAATCAGGACCTGCGAAGTGTGCTGCAGCTGATGTGCGATAGTCTTTCGCTCAACCTGGTGATGGACCCCGGAGTACAGGATAGCCTGACCCTTACGCTGAGGAACGTAACTTTTTACAAGTTCCTCGACGTGGCCCTAGAGAAATCTCGCTACAAGTACCGGGTCGAGGATAATTTCGTCTTCATCGAAACGCCCAAGCTGGAAACCCGGATTTTCCAACTCGATTACCTCAATACAGCCCGGCAGGTAATGGGGATGATGACCATCACCGGCCAGGGAGGAGGAGCCTCGGCCGGGCTGCTCCCGCAGAGCAACACGACCATGCAGACCCAGGCGACGATGAACCTCTGGACGGACATCCAGAACGGCCTGGAGGCGATCGTGCTGAGCACGGGAAAGCAGGTCACCTCGGCTCTCACCGCACAGGGCAGTTACGGCGGCTACGACACGGAAACGGGGCACCGGCTGATTATCGAGCCCAATTCCGGGACAGTGCAGGTTACGGCTTCTCCGGAAATCCTTATGCAGGTGGAGGTGTTTCTTGACGCCATGGAAAGCAGCCTGCAGCGGCAGGTGCTGATCGAAGCCCGTTTCGTCGAGATCAACCTCGACCACAGCCACGAGTCAGGGATCGACTGGTCCCTGGTTCCCGATTTGACCAGCCTTTCCAAACTGTCAGGTGCGCTGACCGGGGGAACGGTGGCTACTCAGAGCCTCAGCCCAGCGTCGCGCGAGTTCCAGATCGGTGTCTCCAATGAAAATATCACCGCGATCATGACCGCCATGTCCCGCCACGGCAGGGTCAACGTGCTGCAGAGCCCGCAGGTCAGCTCGCTGAACAACCAGCCGGCGGTCATC
>JAFGTO010000316.1 GCA_016934095.1 Candidatus Glassiibacteriota bacterium | reverse complement strand
GGAGTGCACCAGGGCCAGGTTGACCCCTACCCGGAACGGCTCGAGTGCCGGGTGGATGCGGTCCAGCCTCTGGCGGGCCTCGAACTCGGCCCCCACGACATCCGCCCGGTCGACATTCTGGTACTGGACTTCGGCGTTGACATTCTTGATCACGCGCTCGATCGGGTTGGTGAACTTTTTGTAGAAGGCGCTCACTGCAAAGACCTCGCCTCCGCGGGCGAACCACTCCCAGCGCAGGTCGAAGTTGTCGATCAAGGTGCGCTTGAGGTTCTCGTTGCCGATGAAGGTATAGTCATTGACGAAATCGAAAGAGGCGTAGGGCGCCATCTCCCTGAAAGTAGGCCGGGCCAGGGTACGGCCGTAGGCGGCGCGCAGGTTCATGTTGTCGGAAAGCAGGTAGATCAGGTTGGTGGCGGGGAGCAGGTCGTTCTCGTCTATACCGCCCTTACCAAGGGTGGAGTCGTGGCTCACCACGCTCATCCGGGTGTTTTCCAGGCGCACGCCGCCGATGAACTGCAGCCTGGTGGTGATGGGCAGCTCCACCATGGCAAACCCTGCCGCAATTCGCTGCTTCCCGTCGTAATTGCCCCGCAGCTCGCTGGCGTCTAGCACGTAGTTGGCGAAACGGTTAAGCTTGCCGGTGCTGTCCATCAGCCCCACGTTAGACGGCATCCAGTATTCGTAAGGGTCTCCCTGGTAGCCGTACTTGGAGTCGTCCAGGCTGAACTCGAAGCGGCGCTCCCTGAAATGGCGCTCCACCTCATTGTACGCCCCGCCGACTTTCATCTGGCTGTGCAGCCCTTTCCACTGCTTGAACGGCAGGCTCACCTTGAGATCGAAATTCATGTTGTCTTCGCTCAGGTCCCTGAAATAGCGGTTGGGCTTGGGGTAGATCGAGGGGCGGATGCTGTAGAGCGTGTCCACAGTCCCGTTCCTCTCCCTGACCGTGTAGTTGTCGGTGAAGTAGCGCAGGTCCGGCTCGATTTGTCCCGAGAAGTTGAAAGACCCGGTCCATTCGAGATGGGAGCTGAACAATTCCGGCAGGTCGTGCTCTCCCCGCAGTTGGAAACTGTTCAGGGTGCGCTCGGTGTACTTGAGCACCCGGGTCTCATAGATCGCGTTACCAGTGAGGTCGCGGGGGAACTGACCCGCCAGGTAGCGGGCCGAAGATTCCCCGCTCTGGTTGCACATGTAGTTCAGGCCGATTTCGTGGTTACCGGTTATCTTGTAAGCCGCGTTGATCAGCCCGCCCCAGAGGGCCTCATCGCTTCCCTTGACATCATTGAGCAGGAAATCGTTGTTCAGATCGTCGGTCTTGTCCATCGTGCCGGTGAGCTGCCACCTGCCCACCGTACCGTTATCGTAGAATGACGCCTTACGGCTGTAGCTGAAACTGCCGAGCACGCCCAGGGGCCGGCCGAACAGCTTGAACTGGTTGCCCATGGACAGCGAGTAGCTCTGGTTGACCGGCCCCTTTTCGGTGGAGGGGGCCATTACGGGGTTGAAAGCCTTGGAAATCCTGTCCAGCTCCAGTGCCGCCGCCTTGTCGCTCCAGGCCTTGCCGATATCCGGGATCACGAAGGCCGGGTCTTTGAGCATGGCGGGGACAGCCCGCGTACCGTCATCCATACCCAGCCAGTCGCTGCCGCCGCCGGGGTACACCAGCATCTTGTCGTTGAAAGTAGCCTGGGTGTTGTAAGCCACAGACTGCGAAAAGTTAAAGGTGAAGCTTTCCGGGAACCTCTTGGTCCACATCTCCACGCTGCCGCCGGAGAAGTTGCCGGGCATATCGGGGCTGAATGTCTTGGTGGCGACAATCCTGTCGAGCAGGCTGGAAGGGAAGAGGTCCATCTGCACGGCCTTGCGGTAAGGGTCCGGGCTGGGCAGCTCGGAGCCGTTGAGCTGGGTCATGCTGTATCTCTCGCCGAGCCCGCGGATATATACGTATTTTCCATCCACCACGCTGGCCCCTGTTACCTTGCTTACTGCCTCCGCCGCATCCCCGCTGGCGGTGCGGGACATGTCTTCCGAGCCTATGGCGTCTTGTATCTCGACTGCCTGCTGGCGCTGCCGGAGAAGCTTGTCCTCATTCTTGTCTTCATCTTCCGGCACGATGCTTTCGATCAGCAGCTCATCCATCTGGTATACTTCCGTCTCCAGCCGGAAATCCATGTGCACGGTACGGCCGGCCGGTACGCTGACCTGCTGTACTACTTTACGGTACCCCACCTTGGAAATCACCAGGGTGTAGCTGCCCGGCGGCACCGCTTTTATCTCGTACCTGCCCTGCCCATCCGCCACCGAACCCAGCCTGGTGTCCTCAAGATAAACGGTGGCGGCATCCACCGGCTTCTCCCCCTGGACCTCGACCACCTTACCGGCGATCCGGCCCGTTTCTGCAGTCTGGGCCACAAGCCCTGGCGCAATCCCGACCGACAAAACCAGTACCGACCCTAATATCAGGCATTTTCCAAACATACGTCCGCTCATCGTTTCATCTCCCCGGATGAATTTGAAAAAAAATTGCTTGATCGCTGCCTTCCTTCAAAATATACACCGGAGTAATAGGAAAATATTTGCGCTGAGTTAGTTCTTGGTTAGGGGGAATCTTTTAGCCGAGATTGAATTCCGGGTTATGATAACCCGGTTCTGAGAGGATGGAATGAATTAATTGTCAGATGATTATGGGGATGGAGGGTTTGCGGAATACCCGGGTTACCGGCGGGCACTATCAAACGGCGCGGCGCTTGCTGAACAATTATCTGCTGCTCATTTCTCTTTGAAACGGTAGCCGACCCCGCGCACGGTCTCCACGTAGCGGCCGGCCTCCCCGAGTTTCTTGCGCAGCCCGACTACCTGGAAATCGATCGTGCGGTCGGTAACCGGGTAATCGGAGCCGTGGACGGCTTCGAGGATCTGCCGCCGTGAGAAAACCCATCCCGGCCTCCTGGCCAGGAAATGCAGGATACGGAATTCCGTGGAGGTAAGCTGGACCGGCTTGTCGTTGATCAGCACCTCGTGCCGCCCGGGGTGGACCATCAGCTCGTGCACTTTGAGCACCGAGCTTGCATCCGCCAGTTTCTGGGACTTGCGCCTCATCACGGCCCTCACCCGGGCGATCATCACCCGCGGGCTGAACGGCTTGGTGATGTAGTCATCGGCCCCCAGCTCCAGGCCCGCCACGATGTCGGACTCCTCTCCCTTGGCGGTCAGCATCACCACGGGCAGATGCTGGGTCTTGGGATTGCTTTTCAGCTCCCGGCAGACCTCGATCCCATCCAGGCCCGGCAGCATCAGGTCAAGTACCACCATGTCCGGCAGCTTGTTTTTCACCTCGTTGAGGGCATCCTCACCCGAGAGCACCCCCCTGACTTCGTAGCCTTCCTTGGCGAGGTTATAGCGAACCAGCTCGAGGATGTCCTCCTCGTCCTCCACAACCAGAATCTCTTTCCTTGACATAAAACGACCTCTCTTGACAAGCGGTTTTACTCTGCTACAGAAATTCACCTCTAAATTACCGCATGACGGTTAGGATAGTGTGATTCTATTGTCAGCATTCTGTTAGGTTTGGTCCCCTGGCGGCGCCTGTACGGCCGGAAAATACAAACTTTTATCATATATCGACAGTACTGTCCGGTTAACATTGAACCATGGCGGGGGAGAGGGAAAAAACTTTTGCAAAAGTTTTTTCCCTCTCCCCCGGACTCC
>JAFGTO010000315.1 GCA_016934095.1 Candidatus Glassiibacteriota bacterium | reverse complement strand
TCCCGGAAGACCTCGACATTGCCCTGGTCGTAGTGGCCATGGTTGCCGAAATAGTCGCCGCACTTGAAAAAGATCCAGGGGTCGCGGAGTCCCCAGCCGCGCCAGAACACCATGCCGGTGCCGTACGGGCCGAAAATGGTCCTGGTGGGAAGACCCTCCACTCCCGAGGCCGACAGGTCGGGGTCGTAGTAGAGGTAGGCCATGTAGTCCATGCCCATCTCGAACACGCTCTCGGTCTGCTCCGCGAGCAGGGAATTCAGGTATCCCTGCAGCACCGGCTCCCGGTAGTGCCAGTTGCGCTCGGCAATGGCCCGGAAACTGAAGCGCTCGGAGGTGCGGCGGAAGCAGTCGCCGAACTTGAACATCAAGCCGTCCGGCTGGCGGCCGTAGATGATGAACAGGGCCTCGCGGAACGCCCAGTCATCCTGGTCCCTGCGGATCTCCATCCAGAGGTCCTCGCCGGTGGCGGTGTAGACCAGTGAGAGGTAGTGGCCGGTAAAGGACATGATGTAGTGCCTGCCGTACCCTGAGCCGTTGTGCACCGAGCCGCCCAGCAGGCGGCGACCCGGGAGCAGGTGGTTGCGGAAATAATCATCAGTGAATTCCAGCCACTGGCCGGCCTCCTCGAAATGGCCGTGCAGGGCGTAGCCGGCTGCGGCCAGCCCGGTGGTCCAGCCGTACATGCGGGTATGGAACAGGTGGTTGTCCTGGTGCAGCAGCTCGTACAGGTGCCTGGCCCCGGCTACAATCCGGTCCACGGCCATGGCTTTCTCCCAGTCATCGAAATGCGGGTGGTGGTAGAGCCAGTCGAAAACCAGCGAGGCGAACATCACCCGGTAGCCATCCCAGGTGGTGTAGCTGTAGCTGATCGGCTGGACCAGCAGGGCTATGGCCGAGTCCGCGGCGGCGTCATCTCCATAAGCCAGGGCGCGCATGGCCAGGTTGGGCAGCGAGTTTGCCAGCCTGCGCCGGAAGGTATCGTAACGCGGATCCTGCCCCTTTTCGGCTATCATCCCCAGGGTCGGCGTGCGCGGGTCGCCGCCGCTGTCTGCGCGTATCAGCAGGCGCGGATGGCCGGGCCTCACCGGGGCCGCTTCCAACGCTCCGAGACTCAGCGACAGGAACAACATCGCTGCACAGGCCCATATCTTTGCGGATACTCTCATCTTTACCTCCCGTTATCACCGGTAAAACCTTATCTGTGGGACATCGGTCCGAGTCTGCAACGCTCCGTAGCCGTCCGTTCATATGCCCATTCGGCGCAAACACCAGCCCACAGGATGAGCGCTTGAGTTAAACCTTGATCTCAAGCCTGTAATTTTCCATATTTAAGGCCCGGTACGCAAGGAATTATTTCACGGCCCGGCGAATTTTTCTGGACAGGGAAGAAGACAACGGAACCGGCGGGTCGAAAAATGGAAGGCGCTCAGGGCAAGGTGGTGGAAAATGACCAGGACAAGACTGTTTACGGCGGTTCTGCTGATAGGCCTGCTTTTTAATCCCTCCGCACTCAGGTGCCAGGCGGTCAGCGGGCCGCTGGTGGTGGCCGGAGGCTGGCCGGAATGCACCAGCCTGGCCACCTGGACCCGCGACGTGCTGCGCCTGGACAGGGTGGAGCAGGCCAGCGGGACCAGGCAGGGTATCAGTGTCTACACCTGGCTGCGCCTGTTCAACCGCGTGGCTGAGGGCGGGATGCAGCACGCCTGGGAAGGCCCGCCGGGGGAAGAGGCCTACGTGCTTGACGTGCACAAGCACCTCTTTGTCTACGGCTGGGGCTACTGCGATACCCAAAGCCGGATTTTCGAAGCGCTCTGGCGCGAGTGGACAGGGGACTCCACCAGCGCCTACCGGGTCTGCAGGATGAACGAGCGCGGCGGCTACCATACCATGTACCGCGTCCGCCTGGATGGCAGTTACGGCGCTTTCGACCCACGGTTCGGCTTCTACCTGCTCGACCGGGACAGCCCGGATGCCCGGGTGCTGGACTGGGCCGGGGTCGGCGACGACCGCAGCTTCGAGCGCAACGAGAAGTTCAGGAACCGCTGCCGGCCTTTCTTCGAGTACGCGGTTACCGAAAAAGCCGGCTCCCTGGCCCTGGATACGGTTTTCTTCGAGAGCGAGCCGGAATGGATAGCCGCCGGGAAAAAACCCTGGCAGGTGTTCAACGACCCCTACCACCTGATGGGCACCGCCTACCACGACATGAACTGGCGGCTGCCGCGCGGCACCGTGATCGAGCGCTACTGGGACAACTCCGCCCGCAAGTTTTACCTGCCCCTGAACCGGGGGACTTACGAGGAGACCCCGGCCCTTGCCTCTGGAAGGTTCTACCGGGTGACCGAGAAAATGTTCGTCGGCAACTGGCCCAGGTTCGACCCCAACTACCTGCGGGCCGAGCCTTACCTGGCCGTGGTGCCCGCAGACGAGGGCTACCCGGAGCAGATGGCCGGCGACAGGACTATCGGCCAGGCCTGGGGCCGCCTGAGCTGGGAGGCCCCCCTTGACGGAGAGGGCTACCTGGATGCCGTGGCGGCGAGCCATAACATGGTCCACCAGGCTAGGGCGCCTTTTCTCAGGCCGGCTTCCGCCTCGGTGCCCGGCGAGGTGGTTTTCGACTTCTACTGCCCGTTTGTCCTGGTGGATGGGGTCTTCTCCGGCGAGCTTGCCGCCGCCGGCCCGGAAGACCGGGTAAGCCTCGAGTTCCGCGCCATGCTGCCCAAGCCACTGGACCGCGGGGAAGCGGATGAGTGGACCGGGTGGCGGGAGATTGCCTCCGGCCCGGGCGCCTTCGAGGCGTTCCTGGGACGCGACTCTTACGAGCGGCACCTGGCCACGGTACACGGCAGGTACCGTTTCCAGCTCCGGCTGAAAGCCTACTGCACCGGTCAGGCGGAAGCCGTGGGCCTCAAGGCGCTGGCCTTCAAATGCTTCTTCGAGACCGGCATCATGTCAATCCCGCAGATCTTCGCCGGGGAAAACGCCTTGGCTTTCAAGGTCAACGACCAGCAGGCGGTCAAGGCCCCGATTAAATTCACTTACAACTACCAGACCCGGGACGGGGAGCGCACCAGCCGCACGGTCATCGACCCGGGGGCGTTCTCGGACAACCGGGCCTCCTTTGTGGTCGGGGCGCCCGGCCTGGTCCGCTGCAACAGCCTGGTAATCGAGTATTGACCTGCAGTGAAGAACAGTCCTGCACCCGGAGGAATTGCGATAATGGCCCAGACTCACCGCGAGAGGTTTTTCCGGCTGTTCGAAGACGACCCCGGCACCTACATGCCCTTTTTCCCGGACATCACCGACTGGTACATGGCCCGCCGCATCCCGCCAGGCTCGCCGTATCCTTTCGGGCCGGGCCAGTTCATCCCGGACAAGGCCGGGATCCACCGGCTCGACCACGACATGCCCGATCAATACCGCGACCTTACCCTGCTGGACATCTACAAGAGGCACGACTGGGGGTTCCCGGTCCACCTCTACGACTGGTGCGAGTTCACCTACCGGAAGCCGGTGCGCCGCCGGGAGGTCCTGGAGGGAGACCGCAAGACTATCACCCTGGAGACCCCCAGGGGCTCCCTGACCAGGGTGGATGTCAAGGCCGCGGACGGCTCATTCACGCCCTGCGTGCATTTTGTCAAGGAGCTCGCGGACCTGGACATTCTCCGGCTGGCCCTGGAGCACCAGCAGTGCATTCCCCGCTACGAGCGGGTCGAGGCGGTGCTCGCCGAGCTGGACGGCCAGGGG
>JAFGTO010000036.1 GCA_016934095.1 Candidatus Glassiibacteriota bacterium | reverse complement strand
GCTGCCGGTAATAGTTGAAATAATAGTCGCAAAGCAGGTAAGTGTCAATCCCAATGTCCGGGTAGTCCCCTGCCCCATGACCGGCTGACCAGCATGAGGATCCACTGCCAAAAAAAGGCCGGGGCCGTGCCGGCCCCGGCCTTTCGGGAAAACGAGGGATGAGTACCCGTTTTCTAGTACATCTTCCACATCAGGGTGAAGACGTGGTTCTGGGTGAGACGGCCCATGTCGCGGTAGGCGTAGTCTATCGAGATACGCGTATCCCGGTACAGCTTGGCTTCCAGGCCGCCTCCGAAACTCATCCCGCGCATCTTCTCGTCGCCGGACAGGCCGACCTCATCTCTTTCTACATTCCAACCCCAGCGCAGGGCACCGGTGAACTTCTCATGCAGCACATGAGTAAGCTCCGTGCCGAAGGCAAACGAGGAAGGCATGTAGTTGTTCTCCGCGAACTGACCGGCCACTGTCCAGCGTGTATATTCCGCGCTGTACATGTCCATGGCTACGCCCGCCATGAAACTGGTGGGCATGCTGAACGGGCTGGTCCTGAGGTTGGCGTCGCGGTTGTCGCGGGGGAACATGCGGTTCGGGGCGTTCTCCTGCAGCCGGTCGCTGTAGAGCTCCTCGGGCTTGACCTGGAGGAAGAGCTTATCGCCGGAGAACTGCAGGTTGGTGCCGAGGTTGGTGATGACGAACGAGACACGTACCGGCCGCTCAAAAAGCTCGGTATGGTAGTTGGTGCCCATGTCGAAAGCCACCGCATTGGAGTTCAGCTCGAAGATAGCCTCGCGGACCGCCTTGATACTCAGGCCAGCGGAGAAGCGGTCCATGAAGTTGTAGGCTATCGAGCCGCCGAACTGCACGCTGTAGCCGTCGTAGAAAGCACCCGTGCCATCGGGCCTCTCGACCGTGGTGATCTCCTCCTCACCGATGTTCATGATCCCGAAAAAGCCGCCGATGATCAACTGGCCATCCAGCAGGGGCATGGCGGCCGCTGCGTAATCCAGCGAGAAATCGAGCGGCATATCCAGGTGGCTGAAAAACGCCTGGGGGCCTTCGATGAAGCCTAGACCCGCCGGATTCCAGTAGATTGCCGAGATGTCATCCGCCTGGGCGATAAAGGCGTTGCCCATGGCGATACCCCGCGCTCCCACCGGAATGGTCAGGAACTCGGCCGCTCGGTTGCCCACACTGGAGAAACCCTCAACCCGGCCTCGCAACGGGTTGACCACACCGGCGGCGGTCGACGCGGACAACATCGCCGGAACCAGGACGGCCAGGGTCAGGCTGAAGAGAAAAGCCTTTGTTCTATTTAACATCATATCTCCTCCATAAAGCTGGATTTGGAAAATCTCTATTTCAGCTCCACTAATGCTGAACCAGAAAAGATCGCGCCGGTCATCTTACTGGACGATGGCGAACTTACCCATGTGGGTCTTTCCGGTCTCGAGATCGGTTACGTGGTAGATGTAATATCCACTGGCGATCTTCTGGTTGAAGCGGGAGCGGATGTCCCAAATATCCGTTCCAGTTCCGTTGTCATGTTCCAGCACGTCCACCAGGTGTCCGGCCACGGTGTAAATGCGGATGGTGGCGGTCGGCGGCAGGTGATTGAACATGATTTGCTTGTCGTCAGGCGTCAAATCCAGCGGACTGGAGACGATGTAAGGATTCGGTACGACCCTGATCCTGGTAAGGTCCCGGGCCTGCACGTCCATCGTATCCGGCACCAGGTCGATCTTCCATTTGTCGCCGGCAACGGGGACCAGGTTCCCGTAGACGGCCGGCCCAGGATAATTGGTTCCGCCGCGGTAGGGATTCTGTCCACCGCCCTCGCCGTCCCAGCGCACGCGGAGTTTCCATTTGTCTCCTGCGCTCGGCCGCGCGGTGATACCGTTAATCTGGACCATGACACCGCAGATATAGAGGTCCAGGTCCTCGGTGCCGGTCAGGTCGGCCACGTAATCCGGTCCCTCGCCGGTCACGTTACCATCCTCATCGGTCAATTCCGTGCCCGCTACATCAAAGTTGGAGGGCTTGATCGCCTGGCTCAGCTTGTCCACCAGGAGGAGGTTGCGAGGTATGCCGTCATCAGAGCCGATGGTCCTGGTGCTGCCGTCGGCCAGGGTGACTTCCTGGGCCAGCAGCTCTTCTGCCGGGGTCCCGAACTCTATCCAGTAGTTGAGCTGGTTTTCGGCGTCCGAATGGTCCATCTGGAAGTCTATCGGCTGCTTGTTGCTGGGCACGAAACCCCAGCCGTCGTTGGGCAGCGCGGTAAAGCGAACCGGGACCTTGTTGGAGAGGTCGGTGACCTGAAGAGTCAGGTCGCCGCCATCCGAGACCCACTCCAGCTCGAGGTCGGCGCCGCGGATCATGCCGATGATATTACCCTGGTTGGCGTCGTTGCTGACCAGGTCTGCCATCACCATGAACTCATCGGGATAATCGAAGTTAAGGTAATAGAAAGTGCCGTAATCGACCAGCTGCGAGCGGAAGTAGGGCTGGACGATATTGTCGTAAGCCATGCTGCCGCTGACCTGGATATCCTCGACATAAATGCCGTTCACGATCTCGTTTTCATAGGTAATATCCACGGCCAGGACCATGCCCGGCATGGTGGGGTGCTTGATAGGAAATGCAGTTACAAAAGGATCTGCAACTGCATACCAGGCGAAATCCGTCACAGACAGGACATGGCTGCCGATGATAGACCCGCTGGCGTCCTCGAAGTGCAGGTTCAGGTTGTAAAACTCATCCCCTGACAGACCGAACCCGTTGAAGCTCATGGGGGCGGTGACTGAATCGAGCACCATGAACATACCGCCTTTGGGCAGCAGTGCCGGGTCGCCGTCGGCCAGGGTGACACTGAGGCTCACGGAGTTGCCGCCAGGCGGCTGCGGAGTATCCCCCACGATGTTTCCGTCTTCATCGAGCATGATAGTCGGGATATCATCCGCGGTTATCGGGGTCCCATCCGGCCAGAGCCTGGTGACTCCTCCCACTCCGCCCGGCTTGAACCCGGCGGGGTCGGTGCGCGGTATGGCTTCCCTGGTGTTATTGCCCTGGGAGTCCAGGGCTATCAGCTGCAGGCCGGACTCCAGCGATTCCTGTCCCGTGTTGGTAGGCTGGTAGTCAAAGGCGGTCACCGCATAGTAGTACTGCACGCCGTTGATCAGCGCCTCGCGGGTCCCGCCGAGACCCTGGCCCCTGTCGGTCCAGATGTACTTGAGCCCCACGTCGTTGACATTGTCATTGCCGGCGAAACCGACGTCAAAGGGATCGAAAGCAACATCGGGGAAATCCGGCACGCCGTTGCCGTCCACGTCCAGGCCCTGCTGGATGGTGTAAGTGGCGGCAGCCGAGGTTATGCCGTCGATCAGGTCATACTGGGCGACCAGTTGCGCGCTTCCGGCATCGGGAGTCAGCGAGCGGTAGACCCGGTACCCCTGGAAGTCTATCTCCAGGTAATCGGGGTTGTAAGTCGCAGCCGGGGTCCCGTCCGGGTTGGTAGGCACCTGGCTCACCGGATAGAAGGGGTCCGGTGTAGTTTCCGGCAGGTCGTCCCAGGTGAGGATCACCGAGCCGTCGCGCTCGATAATGCGCAGGTTCGGCGAGACCGGGGGAGCCGGCAGGTTGAAATCGGTATCGAAAGTGGTTTGCACGGTCTGAGCCAGGCCGACCAGGTTGATCAGCTCGCCGTCCAGGCTGAT
>JAFGTO010000314.1 GCA_016934095.1 Candidatus Glassiibacteriota bacterium | reverse complement strand
GCATAAGTGCTGGCCAGCCAGAGCAGGCACTTGTCGCTGAACAGGGGCTCGCAGGGCCTCCTGAGCTGCAGGTATACGGTCTCGGGTTTCATAGCGATTCCAGGAACTCGGCCGCCGCCTGCGGGTCGAGGCCCCGCAGGTGGGAGAGGCAGCCCGGCGTGCGCTCATCCGCCTGAAGAGCGCCCGCCGGCTGGCCGGTTTCCGCGATCAGCCGGCTGAAAGTACGGCAGTCCAGCGTTTCCGCTGTGGTGCGGGACGGCCGGCGGCTGCCGGGCAGCCAGAGCTCGAGCGAGATTTTCGGTTTCATGACGGTCCCCTGGTCTGGACAGTTCTGCCCTCCAGCAGCGCCACGGCGTGCTCCGGGCTGAGGCAGGGTGATCCCCGCCGACTGTAGAACTGGCGGACAGCCTCCAGCAGCTCCCAGCCGAGGCTCCGGCCGGTTTCCGGCCCTGCGGACCTGCTCCGGGCCAGGGTGGCCAGCAGGCGCTCGTGGCAGAAAAGCCTTCGCTCTGCAGTGAGCGCGCCCAGGGCCGGGCCGGCAACCATCACCTCGCTGTCGATGAAAGCCAGTCGGCCCCTTTCCGGGTTGCACACCAGGTTTTCGGCGCTGGGGTCGGTGTGGAAGATTCCGGCCTCGCAGATTTTTTCGAGAGCTTCCAGTGCCCGGGGGAGCCAGAGTGTAAGCTCTGCGCTGCCAAGCTCGCTGATACACCGGCCGGGAACGTATTCGCGCACGAAAAAACCGGTTTCCAGCAGCAGTATTTCAGGGCCAAGGCCGACAGCGGCCAGCGCCCCGAGTATTTCGGCTTCCCTGGCGAACCTCGCGTAATAAGGCTGGTAGCTGCTCGCCGGGTCGCGGGCCACCCTGCGCTCGATAACCCGGCTGGCCGCCTTGACCAGGTGGGTCGGCCCGGAGGCCCCCACCGGCAGGACAAGGTATTTCAGCCCCCAGCCGCGGCCTTTGACAAACGGCAGCAGGTGCACCGGACTGCCCAGGCGGGCGGTAGTCTCCGCCACGATATCCACCTTGCCCGTTACCAGGCCCAGCTCCGCGTAAAGGAAGCCGGCTCTCTTTATCATTTTTCCGATCAATGCTCAAAATCGCAGGGAAAAATTTAGCGAAAAGGCGGCTTGATCAGGCCCTGCCGACCAGGGCCCGGTAGAGGTCGGCCACCTTTTTTTCCAGGCTCGGCGGGTCATAGTTGCGACTGGCGAACTCGCGGGCTTTCTCACCGAGTTCCTGCCGTCTGCCGTCATGGGCCAGCAGGTCGAGGATGGCTTGCCTGAAAGCCGCCGGAGAATTGCGGACCGTAACCAGGTGAGGCGCGTTCTCGAATTCGCGCACCGGGTGGTCTTCCTTCCGGTTCACGATCACTGGCAACCCGCAGAGCAGCGCCTCGATCACGCTCTTGCTGATCTCCCAGTTGTTGTATTGGTAGACAAACAGGTCGTAGTCCCGCATCCTGGAGACAATTTCCTCGTTCGGCATGAAGCTCGAAAAATTTACTTGCTCCTGCAACCCCGCCTCTGCGGCGAGCCTGACAAGCTCCCCGTGCAGCGGCCCGTCCCCGATCACGTCCATCACCGCCTCCAGGCCCTCGAGGGCGGGGATGATGTTCGACGGCCCCTTGATCCCGGGAGTCTGCCTGCCTACGTTGAGCAGCCTGGGCGGAGAATGCAGCCCGTAAGACTGCTTGGGAAGGATTTCCGTGGAAACGGCGTTGTAGATTATTTTCGGGTCCCGGTAACCCAGCCTCTCTACGTAATCCGCCGTGGACTGGTAGACACAGAGGACTTCATCGCAGCGGCCGAGCGTCTGCACGGCGAGCCGGTGGGTCCGTGCGGCGTACAGGGCGAGCAGCAGCTTTTTCACGGGATGTTTACAGGTTTTTATTTCGAGCTTCTTGTAACGGTCTCCGACCTCGTGAACCGAGGCCACCAGGGGTATGTTGAAGCGCTTCTTGAGCTCGACCGCGGCCAGCCCGTTGAGGTGGAGCCCGTAGGTACGGATGAGGTCCGGCCTGACACTCACCCGGCCCGACACCTCGTCGAGCCATTTCCCCAGCAGAGGTCCGGTCCACCCCAGGGTGCTGACCAGCGGGGGACGGCCCACCCGGCTGAACGACATCGCAGCCGAACCCACGGTAAGCTCTAGGCGCCGCAGGTCCCTGAGCTCATCGTCCATCAGGGCGATAATCTGGACTTCATCGAAGAAATCGTCCGGGTTGTAGTATCTTCTGGTAACCTCTCCCTTGGTGATAATACGGTTCAAGTCGTCGGCGACTATAACCAGCAGCCTTTTGTTTTTCTTGCCGCTCATGATGTAGCTTTGTTCTGGTTAAGGGGCCCGCGCCCCAGGCGGCACATGGCGGGCCGGAACTTGAGCTTGACTTCCCTGCCGGTCTCCACCGATTCGTAGATGGCATTGATCAGCTCCAGCGACTTGCGCCCCTCCAGGCCATCCACCAGGCCCCGCGTGTTCGAGTCGATCGAGCGGATCACGTCCTCGAGGAACAGCTTGTGGCCGAAACCGTAGACATCCGGGGGACTCTGGCTGCAGCGGGTCCTGATTTCCTCATCCCGCTCATCCTCCCGGTCGAAATTCCAGGTCCTGATCTCGTTGACTGCAAAGCCGGCGATTTCCACCGAGCCGCGCTCGCCGAGGATGGAGATCGAGCCTTCGAGGTCCCTGGGGCGGGTGGCGGTAGTGGCTTCGATAATCCCCAAGGCGCCGCTGGTGAATTTCAGCAAGGCGGCCCCGGTGTCCTCGACTTCGATGTCCACCAGGCGGGTGGCGGTCCGGGCGAACACGCTTTCAACCTCGCCCATGCACCATTCGAGCAGGTCTACATGGTGGCTGGCCTGGTTGGTCAGCACGCCGCCGTCCATGGCCCAGGTCCCCCGCCATTCATCCTGGTCGTAGTAGGCCTGGTCGCGGCACCAGCGCACCCTCACCGTACCCAGTACCAGCTTGCCGAACCTACCCTGGTCCAGGGCCTTTTTCAGTTCCCGGACCGCCAGGTTGTAGCGGTTCTGCTTGACCACGAACAGCTTTACCCCGGCGCGGTCGCAGGCTTCGATCATCCGGTCGGCATCCTCCAGGGTCAGGGCCATGGGCTTTTCCACCACGATCTGGACACCGCTGCCCACGATGTCCAGCACGTGGCGGCCGTGCAGGCCGCTGGGGGTCAGGATATTGACTACGTCTATTTTCTCGCGCTTCAGCATCTCGTGGTAATCGGTGTAGTAGGGGATGCCCAGGGGCCCGGCAGCGGCAGCGGCCCGCTGCTCGATTATGTCGCATACCGCCACCAGGCGGGCCTGTTCAATCGAGCTGAGCACCGAGATGTGCTTGCGGCTGATCCGGCCGCAGCCGACCAGGGCGAAGTTCAGCATGGTGGATGGTCTCCTTTTTTCTCACTCGGTTTCGGCGGATAGTAACGAGCCTGCTTTTATTCGGCTGTGGGAGCGGGCCGCAAGGGGCTCAGCCTCCGGGTTCTTCTCCCTTGAGCTGGCGCTCGATCCTGGCTCCCAGCACTTTCCAGTCGTAGTCCCTGACCGCCCGTAAGCTTTCCCGGCCGGCTGCCGCCAGGGCTTCCCGGTCCCGGGAGAGCAGCCTGATCAGTTCGGCCAGCTCCCCGGCGCCGGAAAAAATGGTCAGGGCTTTGGGGGCCTCCCCGGACACCCGGAGCAGCTCGCGGCAGCCGGTGGCCAACACGGGCTTACCCATGGCCCAGTACTCGAAAAGCTTGACCGGACACACCCGGTCGGTTACCCGGTTGACCTTGAAAGGCACCAGTCCCAGGTCCATGTGCCGGATTTCAGCGAAAACCCGGTCGTGGGGCAGGGTGCCTGTGAGGCGGACATTGTCCAGGGCACGGGCCTGGTTTTCGAGCTCTTCCCGCCGGGGACCGTCCCCGACCATCACGAACTCGACAGCCGGACAGAGGCGCGCCGCTTCTAGGACCACTTCCAGGTCGATCCATTCACCGAAGAAGCCTACGAAACCCACCCTGAAAGGCCTGTCTGAATCAGGCCGCCGGGTTTCCCCGCTTGCAGTGCCGCTTTTTTCGCCCAGGCGTGAAAGGTCTATACCGTTGGGCACGAAAGAGCAGCGGCGGGAGTGTTTCAGCAGGTCTTCTTGCAGCAGCCGGCTGGTGGCTACGCTCCCCGCTGACGCCAGCCGGGCAGCCAGCGGCAGGCCCACCACCCGGGCGGCCAACCGCGCCAGCCGGTGCCGCAGGATGTCCGGGAAATCGGCGTAGACAAACAGCGCCCTCGCCCCGCTGAGCCTGCACCAGACAAGGGCCAGCAGCGCTCCTACCGGGTAGTAGGCCACCAGGTAACCGGGCTTCGACCTGAAAACGGCTGTGAAGTTCCGCCACTCCATGGCCAGGCCGTAGAGCACCCCGGGGCGCAGTCCGCTGCGCCGCTCGACAACCCTGACACCCGCGGCTGCGGGGTAGGCGCCGGTATTGCGGAAAGAAGGCGCAGTGGCCCCGGCCGGGACTATCGGGTTGAGATAGAGCACGTCGTTCGACCGGCCCAGATACCGTGCAAGTTCCGGGCCGTGGCCCCATACTCCGCCCCAGACCACGGGGCCGATAATGGCGACTGTGGCGGCTTTATCCATCAGGGTAAGGCCCTCCCGCGGCAGGCGGAAATTTAGCCTAAAAGGATTGAAGACTCCCCGTGAGCCAAGCTACGGGGAATGCGCTCGCTATTCAATTCAGCGGGTAAATTCGACCAGTCTGTAAAATAAGAAGCGGGTATCCGCAGAACAATGTTTTTACACAGCAAAACGCTTGTCTCCCCGGGCAGGAAGTGGTAACATTCTGTATCCGGAAACAAGGAATGTTCTGCATCCGGCAGTTACTTACGCTTTCAGACCAGAGCTGCAGGTACCGCAACATGACCGCACCTGTCAAGACGAACCGGCTGCTGACGTGCCTGGGCGTGGCAGCCGGCCTGGCCGCGCTCATCATCACCGCCGCCACTGTAGGCGACTTCGGCGTGACCGCGGATGAACCCGGCTACTACAAGTGCTGCCTCCAGCAGATGGAATGGTTCAGGCAGGCTGGCGGGGCGATTGCCTCCGGGAGCTGGCAAGAGCCGTTCGGCGCCGAGACCCTCGACCGCTACTGGGACTACAGCAGGCTCTACCGGAGTGCCGGTGCACACCCCCAGTTCTACCTGCTCTGCAGCTCCCTGACCCTGGCCCTCTTCGAGGGCCGTCTGGACCCAATGGGCGCCTACCGGCTTTCTCCGGCAGTGATGTTCTCGGTGCTGGTGGTCCTGCTCTTCCTGAGCGTGGGCAGGCGCTACGGCGCGGCTGCCGGGTTCTGGGCGGCCGGGGCTTTCGCCCTGATGCCGAGGGTTTTCGGCCACGCCCATTTCGGGGCCACGGAGATGCCGATCACCCTGCTCTGGCTCGCCGCGGCGCTGAGTTTCCACCGGGCGCTCGGATCCCGGAGATGGGCGGTGGTTTTCGCCCTGGTCTATGGCCTGGCCCTGGCCACCAAGTTCACGGCCTTTATCATCCCGCTGCCGCTGACGGCTTACGTGGTCGCTTCCCGCCGGTTCAGGGAAGCCGCCTGGCCGGTGGGCCTGGCCCTGGTGGTTAGCCCGCTGGTAATGGTGGGGCTGAACCCCCAGTGGTGGCACCACCCGCTGGTGAGGGTCTACGGCTACCTGGCGGAGAACCTCTCAAGGTCGCAGTGGGTGGGCGTGCCTGCTTACTACCTGGGGGAGTCTTACAGCTTCTACCTGCCCTGGCACCACAGCCTGGTCTACACGCTGTTTACCGTCAGTCCGTTAGTGCTGGCCGCTTTTATCTATGGTTGCTGGCGCACGGCACGCAGGCCGCAGCAGGATCCCTGGGCCGGCCATATGCTGCTGCACTGGCTGGCCCTGCACCTGGTGATG
>JAFGTO010000313.1 GCA_016934095.1 Candidatus Glassiibacteriota bacterium | reverse complement strand
CCTAGTCAGTTACAGAAAAGCCCGGACGAAGGGTCCCGTGCCCTTGTCTCAAGCATGATGAAACAGTATCAAGGCGAATAGTCAGTATTATAAAAGTTCGACTACAGCAGCAAAGCAGTGGGAGGGTTGGTAACTGGATACAAAAACCGGCTACTATCCCGGTTTTACTAGGTTGTGTTTTCAGAAGAATGTTTAATAGCGGATGACATTTTTTTCTTGGCCGGCATCAACGCTTTATGCGGCTAAAGCGTTCCGTTTGAAATACTTTCGACCATTGGAGCTTGGCCCAAAAGAGAAATCTTCATGCAGCCACTATTGTCTTCAGACATCACTGTCAGGGAGCTTTTAGAACGGCATCCGCAGCTTTTTTCAACTTTCGTGAAAAAGGGCTTTCTTAGTGTGAGTTGTCCCGCAGAGACATTCCATACCGTGGAGGAGGTGGTTTGGGAATACGGGCCGAATCAGAAACAATTACTTTTGTTGCAGCAATATGCAATTGACCATTCCACTGCATCCTAACAGGATGGCAGTATAACCTCATACAACGGAGGGAATATGTTCTGTTTTCAATGCCAGGAAACCGCCGGAAACACCGGTTGTACCATAAGGGGCGTATGCGGTAAGCAGGAGGACACATCCGACCTGCAAGATTTGCTGGTTTTCGTGCTTAAAGGCATTGCGGTATATGCCGAAAAGCTCAAGGACCTGGGAGCGCTGGACAGAAGCCACGATGACTTCGTAGTCCAGGGCTTGTTTGCCACGGTCACCAACGTCAACTGGGACAACTCCCGCTTCACGGCGATGATCAGCGAGGGCCTCAGGCGGCGGGACAGCCTGAAAGAGAAGTTCCTGGCCGCCTGCAAAGAGAAAAACGGCCGTGGTTTCGAGGGCAGCCTGCCCGATGCCGCCACCTGGACCGGCAGTGCCGGGGACTTCGCGGAAAAGGCCCGGACCGTGGGCGTACTCAGCACCGGGAACGAAGATGTCCGCTCGCTGCGGGAATTGTTGATCATCGGGCTGAAAGGGATCGCTGCCTATGCCGACCATGCCGCTGTCCTGGGGAGGCACGAGGCCGGGATTAACGACTTCGTTATGCAAGCCCTGGCCTCGACAACCAAGGACCTTGCGGTGGAAGAGATGATCGGGCTGGTCTTGAAAGCCGGCGAAACAGCCGTTTCAACAATGGCCCTGTTGGACGAAGCCAACACCTCTGCTTACGGGAACCCGGAAATCACCGAGGTGAATATCGGTGTGGGTAAAAACCCGGGGATACTGATCTCCGGCCACGACCTCAAAGACATGGAAGAGCTGCTCAAGCAGACCGAGGGTACCGGGGTGGATGTATACACTCATGGAGAGATGCTGCCGGCCCATTACTATCCGGCCTTCAAGAAATACCCCCACTTCATCGGAAACTATGGCGGCTCGTGGTGGCTTCAAAACAAGGAGTTCGAGTCGTTCAACGGCCCGATTCTCATGACCACCAACTGCCTGGTTCCCCTCAGTAAAAACAGCACCTACCTGGACCGGCTGTTCACCACCGGCCTGGTGGGGCACGAGGGGGCTGTCCACATCCCCGACAGGCCCGCAGGCGGAGCCAAGGATTTTTCGGCGCTGATCGAAAAGGGCAAGAAATGTCCACCTCCCGATGAAATAGAAACGGGTACCATTACCGGCGGATTTGCACACAACCAGGTGCTGGCCTTGGCGGATAAAGTGGTGGCGGCCGTGAAATCGGGCGCGATCAAGCGGTTCGTGGTGATGGCTGGCTGTGATGGTCGGCACAAATCCCGTGGTTACTTTACCGAAGTGGCCGAAGCGCTGCCCAATGACACCGTGATTCTAACCGCCGGATGTGCCAAGTACCGCTACAACAAGCTGGACCTGGGCGACATCGATGGTATCCCCCGTGTCCTGGATGCCGGCCAGTGCAACGATTCCTATTCACTGGCGGTAACGGCGCTGAAGCTCAAGGAAGTTTTCGGCCTGGATGACATCAACGACCTGCCTGTCTCTTATGACATCGCCTGGTACGAGCAGAAAGCCGTTGCCGTGCTGCTGGCCCTGCTGTTTCTCGGCGTCAAAGGCATCCGGCTGGGCCCGACCCTGCCTGCCTTCCTTTCCCCTAACGTGGCCAAGGTGCTGGTGGAAAAGTTCGATATCAAGCCGATCGGCAAAGTCGAGGAAGATGTCGCGGCCATGATGGCCGGGAAGTAAGGATGATCAACCGAGAAAATCAGTAGGAAAGGAGAGCCGCCATGCTGAGTGCCGGAGATAAAGCTCCGGATTTCCGCCTGCCGGACCAGAATGACAGCGAGGTCTGCCTCGGCGATTACCGGGGCGGCTGGGTGGTGCTTTACTTTTACCCCAAGGACAACACTCCCGGGTGCACCGCAGAGGCCTGCGATTTCAGCAGCGAGCTGTCCGGTTTCGAGGGCCTGGGCGCCAGGGTCCTGGGTGTCAGCCCGGACTCGACAAAGTCGCACCGGGGCTTCGCCGGGAAACAGGGCCTGAAGATCACCCTGCTGAGCGACCCGGAGCACGAGGTGCTGGAGAGATACGGGGCCTGGCAGGAAAAATCGATGTACGGGAAGAAGTACATGGGCGTACAGCGCAGCACTTTCCTGATCGACCCCAGGGGAAAGCTGGCCCATGTCTGGCCCAAGGTGAGTGTCAAGGGCCACGCAGCAGAGGTCAAGGACAGGCTGGCAGAGCTGCGGGGCCGCTGACAGGGCCTGCCTGTGCGCTTTCCCTGACAGCGCGCCGTCTTTGACTGGATCCTGAGTGATTCCTTAACCGATTCCGGGGAGGCGGACTTGAACGCTCGACACTGCAGAACTGTCCTGGCGGTTTCGGCCGGGCTGGCTGTGGCCTGGCTCGCCGGGCTGAGCCTGACAGGCTTTTACGCCTATGCCTTGCCCGGGCCGGCTGCGGCCGAGTACAGGGAGGATATCAACGGGGACGGCAGGGTGGCCATCACGGATGTCATCGCCCTGCTGCTGCTGGCCAGGGAAAACCCGGACGACCCGCTGGTCGATTACAACGGGGACGGTGCCTGGTCGATCACGGATGCAGTAGCCATGCTGCTCAACATCCGGGACAACAAGCTGACCCCGGTAGAAACCCCGGTGCTCAGCGGGTCCGCCCTGCTCGGAGAGCGCTGTACTGTTTGCCATGACCTGGACCGGGTGAACTCGGCCCTCACGGTCAAGGACAGGGCCGCCTGGGAGACCACGGTCGACCGGATGATCGGCATGGGGGCGGTGCTGGACAACGATGAGAAGGAGGTCCTGCTGGACTACCTCTACGGCGGCTCCCTGCTGCAGCAGCGCTGCACCGCCTGCCATAGCCTGGACCGGGTGAACTCGGCCCTGGCGGTCAAGGACAGGGCCGCCTGGGAGACCACGGT